>NZ_JBFUFK010000002.1:0-284540 GCF_056403475.1 Rhizobium sp. P2_G9
TCCCTGCTATCCCCGGTCAAAGCATGCTCACCAATGTCTTGGTAGTCTGCTCTTAATGTAACCTCCAGCGCCACAGTCTTAACCGTTTTGCAGGAGCGAGCTCGTTGGCCGCCAGAAGCAACCGCCGCCCCGTTCGATGTGCGGGGTTATAGGCTTGGCTTTTCGGGGAGTCAACGAACTTTTTTCGAGAAAGTGGATTTTCTTTCATCCCATTGAAAATAAATGGTTATCTCTAATTTTGACGATTTCCCCACGCATCTGAGCGCAATTTTTCTCATTCGCAGACCGAAATTTATAGGACTTTTGGCTATCGGCAATGAAAGCGGTTCGCGCGGGTGCTAAATTCCGTTTCTTGACGCCGCACGAAGACGGAAGGGGACTGAAATGCTGGTGCTCGACGAGGCCGAAACCAAGAATAAGCTGCCCTTTCCTGCGCTGATCAATTCCCTGAACGCCATGTTCCGTTCCGGGGCGGCCGCGCCAGCGCGCCATCATCATGCCGTCGATGTTCCCGGCGAGCCCGCGGCGACGCTCCTCCTGATGCCGGCCTGGGTGCCGGGCCGTTATGTCGGGGTCAAACTGGTGTCGGTGTTTCCCGGCAATGTTACGCGCGGCCTGCCCTCCATCCACGGCTCCTATCTCTTGACATCGGGGGTGACCGGCGAGTTGCTGGCCGTGCTGGACGGCGGTGAGCTGACAGCGCGGCGCACCGCGGCCGCCTCCGCGCTCGCATCCCGCTATTTGTCGCGCAAGAATAGCGCTGTCATGCTGATGGTGGGGACGGGCAGGCTGTCGCTCAATCTGATCGAGGCGCATTCGGTCGTGCGGCCCATCAATAAGGTAATGATCTGGGGACGGGATGCGCAGAAGGCCCGGGAATTGGCAAACCGCGCGGCCCGGCTCGGCCTGGAGGCAACCGTGGCCGACGATCTCGCGGCTGCAGCCGCCTCGGCAGACGTCATTTCCTGCGCCACGTTATCTGAGGCCCCATTGATACAGGGTGCATGGCTGAAACCCGGAGCGCATCTCGATCTGATCGGGGCGTTCAAACCATCGATGCGGGAAAGCGATGACGAAGCGGTGAAGCGCGCCACGATCTTCGTCGATACGCGGGCCGGAACATTGTCGGAAGCGGGCGATATCATCCAACCGATCCGGGCCGGCGTTATTTCCGCCGACGATATCGCGGCGGATCTTGCTGAACTGGCCGGCGGCGCTCATGCGGGCCGTGCGCGGGAGGATGAGATCACCCTGTTCAAATCGGTTGGCGCCAGCCTTGAAGACCTGGCTGCGGCAATGCTGGCTGTCGAGCAGTACGAATACAAGGCTTCCGAGGAGCTTTGAGCCGCATGAGCCGGGACCTGCCGCATTATCCGGTTTCCGATGTGCTTGAGGCGATTGGCAACGCGCTCGAATCGGGCATTTCCGCCGTGCTCTCTGCGCCGCCGGGCGCCGGCAAGACGACGATCGTGCCGCTTCACCTGCTCGACGCGCCCTGGCGCAAGGACGGCAAGATCATTCTCCTGGAGCCGCGCCGGCTTGCGGCGCGCGCGGCGGCGAATCGCATGGCGAGCCTGCTCGGTGAAAAGACCGGCGAGACGGTCGGTTACCGGATGCGGCTTGATTCGCGAATCAGCGCCAGGACACGCATCGAAGTGGTCACCGAGGGTGTGTTCGCCCGGATGATTCTCGATGATCCGGAGCTTGCCGGCGTCGCCGGCGTGATCTTCGATGAATTCCATGAACGCTCGCTCGATGCGGATTTCGGACTTGCGCTGGCGCTCGACGTGCAGCGGGCGCTGCGCGACGATCTCCGGATTCTGGTCATGTCGGCGACGCTCGATACGGCGCGGATCGCCGAATTGATGGGCGGGGTGCCCATTGTCGAGAGCCTCGGCCGCGCCTTTCCCATCGATATCCGATACCAAGACCGTGATTCGGCCCAGCCGATCGAGGATGTGATGGCGAAGGTCATCGCCGAAGCCTATCGGAGCGAATCCGGCTCGGTTCTCGCATTCCTGCCGGGTCAGCGGGAGATCACCCGTACGGTTGAGCGGCTGGAAGGGCGATTCGGGCCGGAGACGATCATCGCGCCGCTCTTTGGCAATCTTTCCCAGGCTGAGCAGGACCAGGCGATCAAGCCGCCGCCGCAGGGACAGCGCAAGATCGTGCTGGCGACCTCGATCGCCGAAACCTCGATCACCATCGACGGCGTGCGCCTTGTCATCGACAGCGGCTTGCAGCGGCTGCCAATGTTCGAACCGGCTACGGGGATTACACGGCTCGAGACCCGGCGGGTGTCGCGCGCTTCGGCGGACCAGCGCGCTGGGCGAGCCGGACGTACGGAGCCAGGGATCGCGATCCGGCTCTGGCTTGCCGGGCAGAATGCGGCGCTGGAAGCGTTTACGCCGCCGGAAATCCTGGCGACCGATCTCTCCGGCTTCCTGCTCGACCTGGCTTCCTGGGGGGTCGGCGATCCACGCGATCTTTCCTTTCTCGRCTATCCGCCGGCGCCGGCGATTGCGGAGGCGCGCAACCTGCTGGTCTCGCTCGGAGCGCTCGACAGCAGCGGGGCGATCACCGCGGATGGACGGCTCATTCGTCATCTGGCCTTGCCGCCGCGGCTGGCGGCGATGGCGGTGTCAGCCTCACATCACGGATATGGGCTGGCGGCGTGCGAACTCGCCGTGCTGCTGACCGAGCAGGGGCTGGGCGGCACTTCGATAGACCTTGATGAACGGCTGTCGCGATTCCGCAACGAGCGTGGCGAGCGGGCCGAATCGGCAAGGCGACTGGCGAAGCGGCTTGCCGAATCACTAGCAGAAACCCGCCGTGCGGCGGAGCCGACCACAGCCGGACGGCTGCTGGTGCATGCCTTCCCGGACCGGATCGCGCTGCAACGTGGCGGGCGCGGCCGGTTCGTCATGGCCAATGGCCGCGGGGCGGAATTGCCGGAAACGGAGCGGATGGCGCGGGCAGACATGCTGGTTGTCGCCGACCTGACGGGCAGGGCAGTTGCGCAGCGGGTGCTCGCCGCCGCAGAGATTTCCCGAGCGGAAATCAAAGAGGAATTGCCGGGAGCAATCCGGCGCGAGGACCAGAGTTTTTTCGATGCCGCGAGCCGGCAGGTGCGGGCGCGGCGCGTTACACGGCTGGGCGCCATCATCTTCGACGAATCGCCTTTGGCAAGGCCGACTGGAGCAAGTGCGGAGAAGGCACTGGCAGAAGGCATAAGGCAAATCGGCATCGGCGCCCTGCCTTTTTCCAAAGCCGGCCTGCAATTGAGGGAGCGAATCGCTTTCCTGCATCGCGGGCTCGGCGAGCCCTGGCCGGATGTCGGCGACGAGGCACTCGCCGAATCGCTTGAAGAATGGCTGATGCCGTTCGTCACCGAGATAAAAGGAATGGATTCGATCGGCGCGGACGCTCTTTATGAAGGGCTGATGAGTCGCGTGCCGCACGAATTGCGCCGCGACCTTGATCGGCTGGCGCCGACACATTTCGAGTCGCCGGCCGGCAATCGCCATGCGGTCGACTATAGCGGCGGAGAGCCGGCGATTTCGATCCGGGTACAGGAGCTGTTCGGGCTCAAGGCCCATCCCTCCATCGGCGGCGGCCGCATTGCACTGCTGCTCGAACTGACTTCGCCCGCACACCGGCCGATCCAGACGACGCGCGACCTGCCCGGCTTCTGGGCCGGGTCCTGGAGAGACGTGCGGGCCGACATGCGCGGGCGGTATCCAAAACACCCCTGGCCGGAGAATCCGGCCGAGGCGCCGCCCACGACACGCGCCAAACCGCGTGGTACATAGGCGCCCGTATATAGAGTGATTGGTGAAGGCCATGGCGGTTGAGACGGCGGTGATCAAACATCCGGAGGGGCGCAAGCTCCGGCTCGAGACGTTGATTCGCCTTCGTTGGCTGGCTGTGGTGGGTCAGGCGATATCGATCTTCATTGTCGCCGTGGTACTGCAGTTCTCCATTCCCGTCGTGGCCTGCATCATCTTTATCGCGCTCCTGGCCCTGGTGAACGCCTGGCTGCAGTTCACCTATCCTTCGACATGGCGCCTCGATCCGCCAGCGGCATTGGCGCTGCTCGCCTTCGATCTCCTGCAGATCGCCGCCCTGCTTTATGTGACGGGTGGACTGACCAATCCTTTCGCCTCGCTGATTTCGGTACCGGTGATCATTTCAAGCACGGCGCAGCCGCTGCGGGACAGTCTCGGGCTCGTCCTCGTCGCCGTGCTCTGCATCACCGCGCTAGCCTTTTCCCCTTTCTCGTTGCCCTGGTATCCGGGCACGACAGTGCCGTTCGAGCCGCTGCTGCTCGCCGGCATATGGTTCGCCATCGTCTGCACCACATCCTTCGCCGCCTTTTATTCCTATCGGGTGTCGTCGGAAGCGAGCCAGCTCTCAGAGGCGCTCGCGGCGACCGAACTTGTGCTGCAAAGAGAAATGCATCTTTCCGAACTGGACGGGCTCGCAGCCGCCGCCGCCCATGAACTCGGAACGCCTCTCGCCACTATTTCGCTCGTTGCCAAAGAGATGAGCCGCGAACTGGCGCCCGGCGACCGTTTCCATGACGATGTCCAGTTGTTGATCTCGCAAAGCGAACGCTGCCGGGACATCATGAAGCGGCTCTCGACTCTCTCCTCGGGCAGCGAACAGCATATGCAGCAGATGCCGCTCTCCTCGATCATCGAGGAGGTCACGGCGCCACATCGCGAATTCGGCATCGAGATCACAGTGGTCGAGGAAAACTTGCGGGCGGGCGAGCCGGTCAGCCGCCGCAATGCCGGCATCCTCTATGGCCTGGGCAATCTGATCGAAAATGCCGTCGACTACGCCAAGACCGAAGTCACCGTGCGCGTCTATCACGACCCGGCGATCGTGCGGATCACCATCGAGGACAATGGCGAGGGCTATGCGCCGGACATCCTGCAGCGCATCGGCGAACCCTATGTCACCCGTCGCAGTCCGCAAGCCAAGGCCGGAGGCCTGGGGCTCGGCCTGTTCATCGCCAAAACGCTACTGGAACGGTCCGGAGCGGAACTCACCTTCGAAAATTCGCCGGGCGCACGCGTCACCGTGACCTGGAAGCGTGAATTTATGGATGTTTCAACCTGATTTCGGTTGGCTAACCGGGTGCCGCTCCTATATTTGTGAGCAAAACAGTCTGATTAAAAAAGGCGTATGACCATGGACGACACAGTGACCAGAACCGATTCTTTGGATGTCATCGGTGCGGATGGATCGCTGCTGCTCGTCGAGGACGATGCACCTTTCCTAAAACGGCTGGCGCGTGCGATGGAAATTCGCGGCTTCAAAGTCGAGACCGCCGAGACCGTCAGCGAGGGCGTTGCCAGGGCCAAGGCGCGGCCGCCGAAATATGCAGTTGTCGATCTGAGGCTGGGCGACGGCAGCGGGCTCGACGTGATCGAGGCGATCCGCTCTCGCCGCGACGACAGCCGTATCGTGGTGCTGACCGGCTATGGCAACATCGCCACTGCGGTGACGGCCGTGAAGCTCGGCGCGCTCGACTATCTCGCCAAGCCGGCCGATGCCGACGAAGTCTTTGCGGCGCTGACGCGCAAGGCGGGCGACAAGGTGGAACTGCCGGAGAACCCGATGTCAGCCGACCGGGTCCGCTGGGAGCATATCCAGCGCGTCTATGAAATGTGCGATCGCAATGTTTCGGAAACGGCGCGGCGGCTCAACATGCATCGCCGCACGCTGCAGCGCATTCTCGCCAAGCGCGCGCCGAAGTAGCCTTTAAAGAATATCTTCGCCACCTTCGTTCGGATTGGCAATGCCGAGCCGGTCAGCGGCCCATTCGGCATGCATCAACCTTGCGGCAGCGATGCGCGAAAAACTGAGCGTGATCGCCTTGCGCGCCGCCGGCGACAGGCGATGTTCCGGCGCATCCCGAATCATCTCCGCGCCATAGCTGTCGGAAACGAATAGCCCGCATTCTTCCGGAAAGATGTTCGCCGATACGTCCGGTAGCGTGGCGAAAAACAGCCGGTCGCAATAGGCGCGGTAATCCGGCCATTTGCGGTCGACGCGGAAATCTTCGATCGAAGATTTGATCTCGACGATCCAGATCTCGCCTTTTTCCGACAAAGTGACGATATCGGCCCGTCTGCCGTTCGACAATCCAAGCTCGGGCAAGGTCGCATGCCTCATATCATAGAGCAGACGTTGCATGCCGCGACGCACCGAGAGTGCGCGCTCAGACTGCCTTCCATCCTTGAGCGGATTGTCGCCATGAAGAGAAATGATCGCCATCGATATTCCGGGCGCTCCGAAGGCGCAAATGTTGCAAAAAAGCCATGGCGGATTTTATTGCCGCAGCGGCTGGTTTCAGCGCTTTCGCATCTGCTTGCAAATAGCAATCCGATCGAAAATAAACCTATCTCAAAGATGGGCTCCCAACCATCCTTCCTCCACCCTGCAAGCCAAGAGAATCATATGCGCATCCGCAACGCGATTACGGCATTCGGCCTACTCCTGACCATGGGCCTTGCCTCCTGCTCCACCACATCGACCTCGACAGAGACGGCAAAGGTCGAAACCGACAAGATCTTCACTGATTCTTACGGCAAGGTTACCGACGACGGCTATGCGCTGCCAGCCATTCCGATCAAGCGCGTGGACAAAAAGTACCACCGCCAGATCGTCGATTATCCGACGGACCGCAAGGCCGGCACGATCGTCGTCGATACCCACGATCGCTTCCTCTACTATATTCTGGGCAATGGTAAGGCGATGCGCTACGGCATCGGTGTCGGCAAGCAGGGTTTTGCCTGGAAGGGTGAGGCTTACGTCGCCTGGAAGCAGGAATGGCCGAACTGGCATCCGCCGGTGGAAATGGCCGCCCGCAAGCCGGAAGTGGCCAAATATGTCGAGAAGGGCATGGACCCCGGCATCACCAATCCGCTCGGCGCCCGCGCCATGTATTTGTTCGACGACAAGGGTCACGACACGCAGTTCCGCCTGCACGGCACGCCGGAATGGGCTTCGATCGGCACCGCCGCTTCGTCGGGCTGCATCCGCCTGATGAACCAGGACGTGATCGACCTCTATAACCGTGTCCGTCCGGGCAAGAATGCGCGCGTCGTGGTGATGTGATTCGCCGCAAGGCGCAGGAACGGGGCCGTCGGAGCGATCCGGCGGCCTTTTGTTTTGCCATGGTTGCTGCGGCAATGCCCTTTTCTTCCGGCGTCAGCCGAACGATGCGGACATAGACGCCATGGCCGGCGCCGAAGACGACGGCTTCATGCTTCTCGCGCCAGCTTGGCCTTCAGTTCCAGCCGCCGCTTGTGCAGCACCGGTTCGGTATAGCCGTTCGGCTGGATGCGACCTTTCATCACCAGTTCTACGGCCGCCTCGAAGGCGACCGATTGGCCGAAATGCGGCGCCATCGGCCGATAGAGCGGATCGTCGGCATTCTGCTGGTCGACCACAGCAGCCATGCGCTTCATGGTCTCGAGCACCTGTGATTCGCTGATGACGCCGTGATGCAGCCAATTGGCCATATGCTGGGCGGAAATGCGCAGGGTCGCACGGTCTTCCATCAGGCCGACATCATGGATGTCAGGTACTTTCGAGCAGCCGACACCCTGGTCGATCCAACGCACGACATAGCCTAGAATACCTTGGCAATTGTTGTCGATTTCCGCCTGGATTTCCTCCGGCGTCCAGTTCGGCCGCGGAGCGACGGGGACGCTGAGAATGTCCTGCAGCTTGGCCTTCGGGCGATCCCTGAGTTTCTCCTGGACCGCCGCAACATTGACCTTGTGATAGTGCGTGGCGTGCAGGGTGGCGGCGGTCGGCGACGGTACCCAGGCGGTGTTGGCGCCGGCGCGGGGATGGGCGATCTTCTGCTCCAGCATTGCCGCCATCAGGTCCGGCATGGCCCACATGCCCTTGCCGATCTGCGCATGACCGGACAGGCCGCATTCCAGGCCGATATCGACATTCCAGTTCTCGTAAGCCGAGATCCACGGCGCCTGTTTCATGTCGCCCTTGCGGATCATTGGCCCGGCTTCCATGGACGTGTGAATCTCATCGCCGGTGCGATCGAGGAAGCCGGTATTGATGAAAACGACACGGTCCTTTGCCGCGCGGATACATTCGCGGAGGTTGACGGTGGTGCGCCGCTCCTCGTCCATGATGCCCATCTTGATCGTGTTGGGCTGCATTTTCAGCATCTGCTCGACGCGGGTAAAGATTTCCGAGGCAAAGGCCACTTCGTCCGGTCCATGCATCTTCGGCTTGACCACGTACATCGAGCCTTCGGCGGAATTCTTGCGGCGGCCATGCAAGCCGATGTCATAGAGTGCGATCAGCGCCGTGACGCAGGCATCCATAATGCCCTCCGGCACCTCATTGCCATGCTTGTCGAGGATGGCAGGATTGGTCATGAGGTGGCCTACATTGCGCACCAGCATCAGCGAGCGGCGCTTGACCGTCATCGAACCGCCCTCCGGCGTCAGATAGTCGACATCATCGTTGAGGCTGCGGGTAAAGGTCTTGCTGCCTTTGGAGACCTGCTCGGTCAGGTCGCCTTTCATCAGGCCGAGCCAGTTGCGATAGACGACAACCTTGTCGGCGGCATCGACGGCGGCGATCGAATCCTCGCAGTCCATGATCGCGGTGATCGCCGATTCGATCCAGACATCGGAAATATGCGCCGGATCGGATTTGCCGATTTCACTTCGCGAATCGACACGGATTTCGATCAGCAGACGATGTTGGCGCAGCAGGATCTGCGACTTGGCGCGATCATTGCTGAGATAGCCGACGAACTGGTCCGGATCGCGCAAGCCGGTCTCGCCGATTTCATTGACGACGAGGAAGGCGCCGTCGCGAATCACAAGCGACGTCACCCCCTGCCAGCTGCCGCCGGCGAGCGGCACCGATTCGTCGAGGAAGCGCCGCACCCAGGCAATAACCTTGGCGCCGCGGGCGGGATTGTAGCCCTTGCCTTTCTCTGCACCGTCGTCCTCGGGGATGGCGTCCGTGCCATAGAGTGCATCGTAGAGCGAACCCCAGCGGGCATTGGCGGCGTTGAGCGCGTAACGGGCATTCATGACCGGCACGACGAGCTGCGGGCCGGCAATGCGCGAGATTTCCGGATCGACATTGTCGGTGCCGATGGCGAATGGCGCGCCTTCCGGCACAATATAGCCGATATCGCGCAGGAAGGTTTCGTAACGCGCCATGTCCGACGGAGCGCCATTCTTCCTGTACCAATCATCGAGCTTCATCTGCAGCGCGTCACGCTTCTGCAGCAGCGCGCGATTTTTCGGCTCGAGATCGTGGATGATGTCCGAGATGCTTTTGAAATAGTAATCCGGCGAGACACCGGTGCCGGGCAGCGCTTCCGTCAGGAGAAAATCATAGAGCTCCCGATCGATCTTCAAGCCGTGCTGTTCCACCGTTTCCATGACATTCATCCCTTCAAGACTATCGCCTGAAGGTGGAATATCACGGGTTTACAGTCAATGGAGCAGCACCGTGCAGGATTTGTTCCCTAGGGGAATAAATGTCAGGTGATTTTTGGCCGGCCGGATGCGGTGGCGGTGAAACGGGCTTCGACCAGCTTGCGGCTGCCCTCGATCTCCGGCGCGTCGATTTCCTCGTGAAAACGCACGACCGGTTCGTCGGCGCCGCTCAGGATCGCCATTTCGATCGCCGTTCCCCTGGCGCGGACACGGGCCAGTTCGAACGTCTGCGTCTCTCCGATCATGCGCTCGGTCTGGCCGGCACCGGAAATCACATAGATGCCCTCTTCCGGCGAGGTCACCGTCACCGTGACCGTCTGGCTGATCTCGCCGGCGACTGCGCCGATGGCATTGGCGACACCGGCATCGGCGGGAATGACCGATTCGGCGTTCAGCATGTCGGCAATGGCCGGATAATAGACATGCGCCGAGGCGCCGAGGCCGATTAAGGGACGGTCGAGCGACAGGGCAAAGTGCACCACGCCGGACTTGCGGCCGAGCGCCCGATCGACCGGCACCGAATTTGCCGGGTTCACCCCTTCAACGCCGTCCTCGGAGAGTGCTGCCTGAAGAATCACTTCGGAGGACTGCCGCGTCATCCGCTTTTCGATCTTTTCGGCGAATTCTTCCGCCGAGCCAGCAATCGGCTTGCCCGAACCATCGCGAGCGCGCGAGCCCAATTCCAGCCCCAGCCGGGCCGCTTCGGCATTCCACTGACCCTGCCGGCCAAGCACATGCATGGCATCCGACGGCGTGACGCCGCAGACATGCACGAGGCCGCGCGCCACGAGCCGATCGAGCGAAGCCTTCTGCATCGAGGTTATCAGCAGGTCGTTGAGCGCGATCGGCTTGCTGCCTATCTTTTGATAGAGCGTTTCGTCCGCCGTCGACAAGCCGCTGGCGAATCGGTCCGGCAGGCCGGAGCGGACAGCGAATCGGCCGTCATGCCGGTTGGCATGCACGGCCTTCATCTGCCGCTCCAGTGCGTCGATGATTTCGTTGCCATGCAGATGCGCGACAAGGCTGAGCGGCAGGATGCGGCGCGGGCCGAGTGTCAGAGCGCCTTCGAGGCCGCGCGTATTCACATGCACTTCCGAATCACCGCCCAAGCCATAGGTGCGCATCGCCACAGCCTGCACCATGGTGCGATAGCCGCCGACGACGGCGCCTTCCTCATCGAGACGCGGGCGACCTTCGTCGAGGATGGCCACATCGGTCGTCGTGCCGCCGATATCGGAGACCACCGCATCGTCGAGGCCGGTGAGAAAGCGCGCGCCGACCAGGCTTGCAGCCGGGCCGGAGAGAATGGTCTCGATCGGGCGCAGCCGTGCCTCGGCGGCAGAGATCAGCGCGCCATCGCCACGCACCACCATCAGCGGCGCATTGATGCCGTGCGCATGAAGAAAATCCTCCGACGAGCCGATCAGCCGGTCGATCATCGACACCAGCCGCGCATTGAGCAGGGTCGTCAGCGCCCGGCGCGGGCCACCGAGTTTCGATGAGAGTTCATGACTGCAGGTGACGGGCAGATGGGTTCTTTCGCGTAGGAATTCGCGAACACGCAGTTCATGCGCCGGATTACGGACGGCGAAATAGCCGGCGACCGCGAAAGCGGTGACGGAATTGCCGAGCGAATCGATCTGGACTTCGAGATTGTTGAGATCGAGCGGCGTCTCATGCCCATGGACATTGTGGCCGCCCGGGAGAAAAATCACAGGATCGGTGCCAAGGGCAGCCTTCAATCCATCGCGTTCCAGGTCTTGCGGGCCGAAACCGATCATGATCAGACCAACGCGACCGCCTTGACCCTCGACCAGGGCGTTGGTGGCCAGCGTGGTCGACAGCGACGCAAGGCGGATGGAAGACGGATCGGTGCCAGTCTGGGTGAGCACGTTTTCGACTGCGCCTTTGATGCCCTCGGAGAGATCGTGGCGGGTGGTCAGCGACTTGGCCCTGGCCTTTACCCCTTCTTCGGGGCTGAAGAGCACCGCATCCGTGTATGTTCCACCAGTGTCGATGCCGAGAAGAAATCGCGAAGCCACGCCGTTATACCGTTGAGAAATGCTGCAAAGGAGCAGAAAGCCTTGAAAGGACCATGCCGTCGCGGCATGGCTTAGGGGATTTCGGCAGRCAAAGCCAGACCCGGATGCGGCAGTCTAGGGTGAAAACCGACATGGGGACGACGGAATGAGACCGACGAAAACGTGGACAAGCATGGTTGCGGCAGGATTGTTGCTGGCGCTCGGCTGCCCGGCGCTGGCGCAGCAGGACAATGACGGCGACGAATATACACCGCAACTGCCGGACATGCAGATCTATAAAGCCATGCTCGATGCCAATCGTCAGCCGGGCTGGGTGCAGTTCCGCAATTTCGCCGAAAAGGAACTGATCTATTTCACCCCATTGCAGACCATGCGCTGCCGGCTGAAAGAAGTCCGCTATTCGATCAACAGCGACAAGCTCGACAAGCGCTTTCCGCTCGGCACATGCGATCCGCAGCAGCCATATAACATGCCTGATAATGACGACGACGGCAGATATACCTATCTGCAGATGAAGCCGGGCAAAGCCAAGACGATAACCGTCCAGGTCGTCTGGGAAGACGGCGCCGGCAGTGAGATCGTCACCTATCGTCCCTGTGACAATGTCGGTGAAGGAACGTGCGCCCGGATCAAGAAGATCGCCAAGCCCGAATCGAAGCTCAGCGGGCCGACACCGTCATCGCAATCCCGTTGAGCGGCTGTGTCGTCAGGCGCTGCACCGGCCAGGGCTTCGTCTCCGGCGTGACGTCGAAGCGATAGTGGTGCATCAACACGGCAAGCGCGATCACCGCTTCCTGAAGGGCGAAGGTCGCGCCGATGCAGACACGCGGGCCGGCGCCGAAAGGCAGATATTGGAAGCGATGAATCTTGTCGCGGTTTTCAGGCAGGAAGCGTTCCGGCATGAAATGCCTGGGCTTATCCCAATAAAGCGTATGGCGATGCAGCGTCCAGGGCATGACCAGCACCGATTGCCCCTTCGGCATCGTGATCGTCCGCCCATTCTCATCGGTCCAATGGTCGTCTTCGAGCGGCGCACGATTGATCGATGGTGCCGGCGGATAGAGGCGCAGGCCTTCCTCGAAGGCAGCACGTACATGCGGCATCTTGTCGAGCCAATCGACCGGCTCGGCGTCTTCCGCCAGCACCCGGTCGATTTCCTCTTCCATCAGCGTGCGAAAATGCGGGCTTTCGGCGACACAATAGAGCGTCCAGGCGAGCGCCCGGGCCGTGGTCTCATGGCCGGCGCCAATGAAAGTCAGGATATTGTCCTCGATCTCGTCATGCGTCAGCCCATCCGGACCTTCCTGTCTGAGTAGCAAAGTGAGGAAATCGTCAGGGACCGGCTTGCCGCCGTCCATATCGGCGCGCCGCATAGCCATGGTCTCCGAAACGATGCCGCGGAAACCGGTCAGCGCCTTGCGTCCGGAAATCCGGGTGAGGCGCGGGACCCAGGCCGGCGCCTGCAACAGGTCCATCGGATCGATGCGACCCATATTGTGGAGCAGCGAATCAACCCGATCGGCAAAACCTTCGGTGCCGGTGGCGATATTGCCGGAGAACAGCGTTTCGGCGAGGATTTCATAAGTCAGCTCGGTCATGCCGACGGCAATATTGATCTCGGTGCCGTCACGGGCCGGCTTTTCATAGCGCGCGAGGAATTCCTGCGATTTCTTCAGCATCTGCCCGGCAAAGCCCCGGGCGTGGCGCGGCGTGAATACCGGCGCCACGGCTCTGCGCGAGCGCTTCCAGACATCGCCTTCCGCCGTCAGCAGGCCGTCGCGCAGGATTGGCCGGAGCACCATCTGGCGGATCGGCTGCATGCCGTATTGGGCGGCATTGTCGACGAGAACATGTTTGATCAGGCCGGGATGATTGACGATGGTGGTCAGCTGGCCGAAGAATTTCGCCTGGATATAGGGCAGCGTGTAGCTCGGCTGGCCCCAGAGCTCCAGCGGATTGCGAAACACGACCTTGATGATTTCAAGCCGCGACGGCGGGATGGTGCGCGGAATGGGGGCCGGCGGTTCGAAGGGTTCGGGGCGCATATCCATCAGACTGTCCTTTCCCCTCCAAACTTGAAATTAGAGAAGCCGCCTCAACTCTTCAAGCTTGTCGTTGATCAGCCAGCCGTAATAATTCTCTTCCGGCAGGATGAGATCACCGGCTGCGCGGCCCCTGTTCTTCGCTGCAAGTGCCGCGGCACGTTCGGCCGGATCGCCGACATTGTAGAGCGTCGCCGTCACGCCCGGATTCTTGGAAACGTCCATGCCAGCGATGCGCTTGTAGTCATCGATCGACATGCGGATCGAGGCGGCCATATAGGCGAGCGATTTGTCCGGATCCATGATCGCCGAATAGACGCCCGATGCATCGCTTTCATCGAGTTTCGGATAGCCGGAAATTTTTGTGACCAGATCGGAGAGCTCAAGCGCCGTCAGCGGGTTGATCTGGCCGAGCCCAAACGTCTGGCCGGCATAGAAAGGCTGGAAGAACACGGCCGAGAAGCGGTTGTTGGGGAAGCTTTCGCCATTCACCGTCTTGCCCTGGAATTTACGCTGCCAGACATGCTCGCGGCAAGTCCAGACGGCATAAGAGCCCGACTTGCCGTTGCATTCGGCAAATTCCGGACGGGCAATGAAGTCATCGATCTTCTCGTCATTATAGGCGAAGCGGAAGGAATTGCCGGCATAGGCCGCTGCCTTGACGTAATATTGCTGCAGGCTGTCATAGACGTCGACATTATAGGTGTGTTCGCCGACCAGGGCGCCGATCATATGGATCGGGTCGATATGGTAGGCCCGCGCCGTCATCTTGATCTTGGAGACCAGGTCCGGGTCGTTGGCGAGGAGATCGCGGACCTTTTCATATTTGTGCTCGAAGGTGGTGTGGCCTGCCTTGGTGCGGCGCGACGAGGCGCCCGGGATGTCCGGCTGTTCGGCATGGCGATTGCCCGGCGGCACGATGGTGACGGCCCGGGCAGTACCGGCAATGGACGTGGCAAGGCCGATCACGGCCACGAAAGTCAGCAGCAAACGGCGCAAGATGGGAATCCGCCCTTCAAGATCATGTTCCGCGCTGCGAATGGCCCGCAATCGTGTCAAAATCAAGAGGCGGATTGTCCCATCGGGTGGGGAATGTCTTGCTGGATTGTGTGTTGCAGGACTTGGCTTAGCCCTTCGAGGCATTTCAACGGCTGCGCCGTTAAAATGCGCCTCAGGGTGAGGGCGAGTTTGGGATACGCTGGGTGCCACAAGCACACCTGCAGCAAAGGGAGATTGGGGCACCCACAGCGCCCCACACTCCCCTCACCCTAAGGCGCTTTTTCGGCGCAGCCGGAAAAGCCTCGAAGGGTCCTGCCGAAAACTCAGCCTTACAGAATATACCGCGACAGATCAGTATTCCCCGCCAGCTCGCCGACATGGCTCTGGACATAGTCCGCGTCGATCTTGACCTCGCGGTTAGCCTGGTCCGGCGCTTCGAACGAGATGTCGTCGAGCACCCGCTCCATCACCGTCTGCAGCCGACGGGCGCCGATATTCTCGACACTGTCGTTCAGCTTGACGGCGACATCCGCCAAGGCGTCGATCGCATCATCGGTGAATTCCAGCTTGACGCTTTCCGTCTCCATCAGCGCGATATACTGGCGGATCAGGCTGGCCTCTGTCTCGGTCAGGATGCGGCGGAAATCTTCCTTGGTCAGCGCCTTGAGCTCGACGCGGATCGGCAGGCGGCCCTGCAGTTCCGGCAGGAGGTCCGACGGCTTCGAGACGTGGAAGGCGCCCGAGGCGATGAACAGGATGTGATCGGTCTTGACCGGCCCGTACTTGGTCGACACCGTCGTGCCTTCGACCAGCGGCAGCAGGTCGCGCTGCACGCCCTCGCGCGAAACACCGGCGCCGACGCCGCCATCACGCGCGGCGATCTTGTCGATTTCGTCGAGGAAGACGATGCCGTCGTTCTCGGCCGAAAGCACGGCCTCGCGGTTGATCTGCTCGCTGTCGATCAGCTTGTCGGATTCATCGGCGATCAGCAGCTTGTAGCTGTCGCGCACCGTCGTCTTGACCTTCTTGGAACGGCCGCCCATGGCCTTGCCGAGAATATCGGACAGGTTGAAGACACCGACATTGCCGCCCATCATGCCCGGCAGTTCGAAACCGCCCTGTGGTGCCTGGTCGGCAACTTCGACCTCGATTTCCTTGTCGTCGAGTTCATTGTCACGCAGCTTGCGGCGGAAGGAATCGCGGGTGGCGGGCGACGCGGTGGCGCCAACCAGGGCGTCGAGCACGCGTTCCTCAGCATTCTGATGCGCCTTGGCATTGACCTCGGCGCGCTTTTTCTCGCGCACCAGGCCGATGCCAACCTCGACGAGGTCGCGGACGATCTGCTCGACATCGCGGCCGACATAACCGACTTCGGTGAATTTCGTCGCCTCGACCTTGATGAAGGGCGCGCCGGCAAGCTTGGCCAGACGGCGGGAAATCTCGGTCTTGCCGACGCCGGTCGGCCCGATCATCAAAATGTTCTTCGGCATGACCTCGTCGCGCAGATCGCCGGTCAGCTGCTGGCGGCGCCAGCGGTTGCGCAGCGCAATGGCGACGGCGCGTTTGGCTTCGTTCTGGCCGATAATGTAGCGATCGAGCTCGGAAACGATTTCTCTGGGTGTGAATGTCGTCATCTTGTTCTCATTTCGTCTCGGCATCCAGGTGCATCAGTACCACGGTGCCATATTCTGTGTTGCGAATCTCGCCTCTTGTGAAGCCTGCCTTCTCACAAGCGCGAATGGCATTGCGATTGGCCGGGTCCGGATCTGTCACGACGCGGACGGCGCCCTCGTCGAACAGTTTTCGGCAAAACGTCCGGATCAGCGCCGACCCATGGCCAAGCCCGGTCAATTCCGCCACGCCGATGAACTGGTCGATGCCGAACGTGCCGGGCGGCTGGTCCTGATACGGATGGTCTATCTCCTCATGCGGATCATAGGACTGGATGTAGCCGATCGGCCGGCCCAGGAATTCGACGATGAACGGTTTCACCGGCGAACCATCGAGGATTTCGGCAATCTCGATCACCGCGTCATCGGCATCCGGCCACCAGCGCGATACATGCGGCGTCTCCAGCCAGCTTTTGAGCATGAGCAGATCACCCTGCTCCACCGGCCGGAAATCATAGACCGCATTACTCGGCATCGAGCTTTTCGACCACCACGTTATAGTTGGTGTAGACGCAGATGTCGGCGGCGATCTGCATGGCGCGGCGGGCGATTTCCTCAGCCGACTTGTCGGTGTCCATCAGCGCACGGGCCGCGGCGAAGGCATAGTTGCCGCCCGAACCGATGGCCATCGTGCCATGCTCGGGTTCCAGCACGTCGCCATTGCCGGTGACGGCCAGGGTGATTGATTTGTCGGCGACCAGCATCATCGCCTCGAGATGGCGGAGATATTTGTCAGTGCGCCAGTCCTTGGCAAGCTCGACGCAGGCGCGCTGCAACTGGCCGGGATATTGTTCGAGCTTGGCTTCCAGCCGCTCCAGCAGCGTGAAGGCGTCGGCGGTGGCGCCGGCGAAACCGGCAATCACCTCGCCCTTGGAGAGGCGCCGCACCTTGCGGGCGTTGCCCTTCATCACGGTTTGGCCAAGCGATACCTGACCATCGCCCGCCATCACCACCTGACCGTCCTTGCGCACGGTGATGATGGTCGTGGCATGCATGGTTCCATAGGGATTGTGTTCACTCATACTTAGTTCTCTTTAATCTCTTACGCCGCGTTCAAGGCAGCCTGTTGCGGCTTATGTAATGGGATGTGATATAAATGCAATGCCGGGGATAGGTCTGGATTCTTCCTCCCCGGCCTGTTAAGGCAGCCGAGATAAACCGCCAGAAACAGGCACTTTGGATGGCAGAAACCGCCCTGACCCGCACGGCAAACGTGTCGCGCAAGACCAATGAGACGCAAGTCTCCGTCACCGTCAGTATCGACGGCACCGGCACCTCGAAGATCTCGACCGGCGTCGGCTTCTTCGACCATATGCTGGATCAGCTGTCGCGGCATTCGCTGATCGACATGGAGATCGAGGCCAAGGGCGACCTGCATGTCGACGATCACCACACGGTGGAGGATACGGGCATCGCCATCGGGCTTGCGATCGCCAAGGCGCTGGGCGACCGGCGCGGCATTACCCGCTATGCGTCGCTGGATCTTGCCATGGACGAAACGATGACGCGCGCTGCGGTCGATGTTTCCGGCCGGCCCTTCCTCGTCTGGAACGTTGTCTTCACGTCGCCAAAGATCGGCACGTTCGACACCGAACTGGTGCGCGAATTCTTCCAGGCGCTTGCCATGAACGCCGGCATCACGCTGCATATCCAAAATATCTACGGCGCCAACAATCACCACATTTCGGAAACATGCTTCAAGGCCGTGGCAAGAGTTCTGCGCACGGCGACCGAGATCGACCCGCGCCAAGCCGGCCRCATCCCGTCAACCAAGGGCACGCTCTGACACATGGCCAGTTATTACGTCCTCACCCCGCCGGGCGCCACCAACCCTGAAAAGCAGACGCTTTTCATCCGCGATGGCTTTTCCTGGCTGGCCTTCCTATTTCCGCTGCCCTGGCTGCTCGTCCGCCGGCTTTGGTTGGTTGCCGGCCTTTCCATCGTACTTTTCCTGCTTGCCGTGCTGGCTGCGGAATATTTGAATCTGGATGGCCTGCCGCTCGCCTACACCGTCGTGCTTAGCCTGTGGACCGGGCTCGAAGGCGGCCATATCCGGGCGATGGCCTTGCAGCGCCGCGGCTGGGACCTGCAGGCGAGCATTGCCGCCCAATCGATCGACGAGGCAGAGGCGGTCTATTTCGACGAACTGCCGCAAACGAGCAGCAACGGACCCGCGCCCAGCTTCTCCGGCGGATCCGGATCGCATCCGACGCATACGGTGGCGCTCGGCCTTATCGGCCCTTACGGGGGCCGTTGATGCGTGTCGCGATCATCGATTACGGTTCCGGAAACCTGCGCTCCGCCACCAAGGCCTTCGAACGGGCTTCACGTGAAACCGGCGTCGACGCCGAAATCGAGCTGACCGACAAGGCCGATCGGGTTGCCATCGCCGACCGGATCGTGTTGCCGGGCGTTGGCGCTTATGCCGATTGCCGCGCCGGGCTCAATGCCGTGCCGGGCATGGTCGAGGCGCTCTGTGACGTGGTCGAAGCCAAGGCACGGCCTTTTCTCGGCATTTGCGTCGGTATGCAGCTCATGTCTTCGCGCGGGCTGGAGAAGACCGTCACTCAAGGCCTTGGCTGGATCAAGGGCGATGTCGTGCTGATGAAGCCGTCCGACGCCGAACTCAAGATACCGCAGATCGGCTGGAATACGCTGACACTGACGCGGTCGCATGCACTGTTCGACGGCATTCCGACCGGCGAAAACGGCCTGCATGCCTATTTCGTGCATTCCTATCATCTGGCAGCCGAGAACCCGAGCGACATTGTCGCCACAGCCGACTATGGCGGGCCGGTGACGGCCTTCGTGGCGCGCGACAACATGGCCGGTGCGCAATTCCATCCAGAAAAGAGCCAGACCCTCGGGCTTCGGCTGATTGCCAATTTCCTCAAATGGGCGCCCTGACATGATCCTCTTCCCCGCCATCGATCTCAAGGATGGCCAATGCGTGCGTCTGAAGCTCGGCGATATGGGCCAGGCCACGGTCTACAATCCCGATCCGGCGGCGCAGGCGAAAGCCTTCGAGGATCAGGGTTTCGAATGGCTGCACGTCGTCGACCTCAACGGCGCTTTCGCCGGTGAAAGCGTCAATGGCGCCGCAGTTGAGGCAATCCTGAAGGCGACGAAGAATCCGGTACAGCTCGGCGGCGGCATCCGCACGCTCGATCATATCGAGGCGTGGCTGGCCAAGGGTCTTGCCCGCGTCATCCTCGGTACGATCGCCGCGCGCGATCCGGCGCTGGTGATCGAGGCCTGCAAGCGTTTCCCCGGCAAGGTCGCCGTCGGCATTGATGCCAAAGGCGGCAAGGTGGCGGTCGAGGGTTGGGCGGAAGCATCCGAGCTCGGCGTCATCGAACTCGCCAAGCGCTTCGAAGGCGCCGGCGTTGCGGCGATCATCTACACCGATATCGATAGAGACGGCATCCTGACGGGCATCAACTGGGCTTCCACTTTGGACCTTGCTCACGCCGTCTCGATTCCGGTCATTGCCTCGGGTGGTCTCGCCTCGCTCGACGACATTCGCCGCATGGCCGAGCCGGACGCGGCAATCCTTGAAGGCGCGATTTCCGGCCGCGCCCTATACGATGGTCGCATTGACCCGACAGAAGCTCTAAAGATATTGAAGGCCGTATGAGCGGAGAAGCGAGATGACACTCAAGGCCCGCGTAATCCCCTGCCTGGACGTCAAGGACGGCCGTGTCGTCAAGGGCGTGTCGTTCGTCAACCTGGTCGATGCCGGCGATCCGGTCGAGGCGGCAATCGCCTATGACGCAGCCGGGGCCGACGAGCTCTGCTTTCTCGACATTACCGCGTCTTCCGACAATCGCGAGACGATCTTCGACGTCGTCGCGCGCACTGCCGAGCGGTGCTTCATGCCGGTGACGGTCGGCGGCGGTGTCAGGGCGCTTGCCGATATCAGAAAACTGCTGCTTTGCGGCGCCGACAAGGTTTCGATCAATTCGGCGGCGGTGAAGAATCCGGATTTCGTCGCCGAAGCGGCCGACAAGTTCGGTGATCAATGCATTGTCGCCTCGCTCGACTGCAAGAAAGTGTCTGCAGAGGGTGAGGCTGACCGCTGGGAGATCTTCACTCATGGCGGGCGCAATGCCACTGGGCTCGATGCAGTCGAGTTCGCCCATGCCATGGTCAGCCGCGGCGCCGGCGAATTGCTCGTCACCTCGATGGACCAGGATGGACAGAAGAGCGGTTATGACATTGCGCTGACGCGCACCATTTCCGACGCCGTGCATGTCCCCGTCATCGCCTCCGGCGGTGTCGGCACTCTCGACCATCTGGTCGAGGGAATCACCGAAGGTCACGCCAATGCCGTGCTGGCGGCGTCGATTTTTCACTTCGGCACCTATACGGTGGGGCAGGCAAAGCGCTATATGGCGGATCGTGGCATCGCCATGCGCATAGACTAGTTTTGTGTTATGCTTTTTCGGGCAGACTGTTCGGAAAAGCATCCTAAGGACATCCGATGAGCGATTTCACGCTTGCCGATCTCGAAGCCATCGTTGCAGCCCGCGCGCAGGCATCCCCCGACGAATCCTGGACAGCCAAGCTTTTTCACGCCGGCCAGCCGAAAGCCGCCAAGAAACTTGGCGAAGAAGCCGTGGAGGCCGTGATTGCCGCGATCGCCAATGATCGCAAGAATCTCACCGACGAAGCGGCCGACCTGCTCTACCATCTTCTCGTCGTGCTGAAGATCGCGGGCATTCCGCTCTCCGACGTCATGGCCGTGCTGGAAGCGCGCACCGCTCAATCAGGCCTGACCGAAAAAGCTGCCCGGGTAAAGGCATGAACCAGGAAATCCGCCTCAGGGATCCCGGTGAACCGCTCGACCATCTGGTCGACGATGATTATTCGCCGTTCAAGTTTTTCACCGCCGAGGAATGGGCGCATTTCCGCGCCGACACGCCGCTGACGCTGTCGGCCGACGAAGTGCAACGCCTGCGCTCGCTGAACGACCCGATCGATCTCGATGAGGTCCGGCGCATCTATCTGTCGCTGTCGCGCCTGCTGTCGGCGCATGTCGAATCGTCGCAGATGCTGTTCCAGCAGCGCAAGCAGTTCCTCAATCTTTCCAACGACCAGAAGACACCGTTCATCATCGGCATTGCCGGTTCTGTGGCGGTCGGCAAATCGACCACGGCGCGTATTCTGAAAGAGCTCTTGTCGCGCTGGCCGTCGAGCCCCAAGGTCGATCTTATTACCACCGACGGTTTCCTGCAGCCCAATGCCTGGCTGCAGAAGGAAAACATGATGGACCGGAAGGGTTTTCCGGAAAGCTACAATATGCCGGCGCTGCTCAAATTCCTCTCCGCCATCAAGGCGGGGCAGGGTGATGTGCCGGCGCCGCTCTATTCGCACCTGACCTATGACGTGCTGCCGGATCAGTTCCAGGTCATCGACGTGCCGGATATCCTGATCTTCGAGGGTATCAACGTGCTGCAGGCGCGCGACCTGCCGGCCGATGGCAAGATCGTGCCGATGGTGTCGGATTTCTTCGACTTTTCGATCTATATCGACGCCGAAGAGCAGCTTATCCATCGCTGGTACGTGGCGCGGTTCATGCGGCTTAGGGAAACCGCCTTCCGCAAGCCGGAATCCTTCTTCCATCGCTATGCGACGATTTCCGAACAATCGGCGCTAGCGATCGCCGAGGGTCTTTGGGCCAATATCAACCTGAAAAACCTCAAGAAGAATATTCTTCCGACGCGGCCGCGCGCCGACCTCATCCTGCAAAAGGGCGAGAATCACCTGATAGAGAAGGTGGCGTTGAGGCGTCTCTGATTATTTGGCAAGTGTAACGCGGCGAAGCGTCAGGTTGATGCGCCCCTCGCGCTTCAGCAATGCGGACGTGCCCGGATAGATTCGGTCGACGCCGTGAAAGGCGAGCCGGTTGTCACCGCCGATAATGACGATGTCGCCGCTTTCCAGCCGGAAAGAGATTGTCCTCTCCTCTCGCCGCACACCGCCGACCCGGAAAAGGCAGGCATCGCCCAGCGAGATCGACAGGACCGGTGCGGAAGGTTCCTTCTCGTCTTTGTCCTGGTGCAGGCCCATTTTTGCTTCGGGACCGTAATAATTGACGAGACAGGCCTCCGGCTGGATGTCGGTGCCGGAGGTTTCGTTCCAGATGTCGACGAGCATTTCGGGGATCGGCGGCCACGGCAGACCTGTGACCGGGTGCGTCGGCTGGTAGCGATAGCCACGTTCCTGGTCTGTCACCCAGCCGAGCGAGCCGCAATTGGTCATCCGCACCGACATCGGCTGTCCGCTTCTTGGCATGATCGGCGTGTAAAGTGGTGCCTGTGCCACAATTTCGCGAATTACCTCGACCAACGCCTCCTGCCGGTCGCGGTCGAGATAGCCGGGAATGTGGCGGACGCCCTTGGGAAAGACCAGCATTCTATTGCTGCCCGTTGATGACGGTTTCGGGCACCTGGTAGTTCTTGATCCACGCAGTCTGCGCCGCATCCATCGGACCGATAATGTCGTCGATGTGCACCCAATGACCCCTAACGAGACGGGCCAGCCCCAGAACCGTCAACCCGTCCATGTCATCCTCCTGGCCGGCAAAGGCCGTTGTTTCCGGATCGATCGGCTTGCCGCCGGGACGCTGCGGATCGGCCATGACGAAGGCCCAGTCGCCATCGGTGCGCATGGCCTGGATATTGAATTCGACCGGTCCACGCATCTGCGCTTCGATCGCCGGCCGGATCGCATCGAGGATTGCCACTCGTTCCGCCGAGCCCTTGGCGGGCTCGTGGATTTGACCGGCAAGCGCGAGCGCAGCCGATGTCAGTGACAGAAAAATGGCGATGATCAGCCTCGGCATGACGATTCCCTCCGGCGTGATTGTTATGTCGGGCGAGTGCCTTGGCAAAGGAATTTATTCAGAGGCTGATCAATGCCGTACCGGCCACCGCCAAGGCCGCACCCAGCCAGGCCGGCGGCGCAGGTGCCTTGCCGGTGCGCAGCCAGACCATCGGCAGGATCACCACCGGCGTCATCGACGACAAGGTCGAAACGATGCCGACATTGCCATGCGCCAGCGCTGCCATCAGCAGCGACATGCCGAGGCCCGTGCCGCAGACGGCTGCGGTGACGGCGAGCAGCAGCATTTTCGGCGAAAAATTGTAAGGCTGCTTCCAGGCTTGCAACGGCAGGAAGGCAAGGAGGGTGAAGACGATCGCGGCCAGTCCTGAACGAATCGCCATGGCGGTGAACGGCTCGGCGCCTGCCGCCATGGCCGGCCGCGCAAACAGGCTGCCGAGCGCCTGGCCGAGTGCGGTGACGACGCCCAGTGCGATGCCGAACCACGGTACTTTCTCACCGGACGTCACAGCGGGATCGCTGCGGCCCGGCAAGCCGATTGCCATGATGATGCCGGCGAGAACGAGGACGATGCCGCCGCCCTGGCGCAGGCTGATCGTTTCACCGAAGACGAAATAGCCGAGCGCCAGCGCGAAAGGCGAGGTGAGCGAGAAGAGCAGCGCGGTCCGCCGCGGGCCGATCGAGTAGATGGTGGCAAAATAAGTAGTGCTGGCGATGATGATGCCGAACAGGCTGGAGCAGGCGAGATAGCTCAGCGCTTCCCATGTGATCGTCCGCCAGCCGCCGAGAACCAGTGACACAGCCGCCGTCATCAGGAAAGCGGCGGTCAACTGCCAGCGCGCCAGGCGCAGCACATGAACACGCCCCCTGAGTTCACCGATCAGCATGCCGCTGGTCGCGATGCAGGTCGCCGCAGCAATGGCGAGGATTTCGGAAAGGAACATGCAGAGTCGTCGATCGAGAAGATGATTCGCTATCGCATGAAGCCAAACGGCCGGCAAGCGCTCCCGCCGGCCGGCTGACCTGTGATATCGCTGAATGCAACAGCTATTTTGCCCGATAGGCATCAGGGATGACGAATACTTCGTCGGCGCGACCGTAGCCGCCATCCTTGACCTCCTCGATCAGCACCATCGTGTGCGGTCGGGCGGCTTCGGTGAAATAATCGACCATCATCGCCGTGGCGCGATGAACCAGTTCTTCCTTCTGGGCCTTGTTGAGCGCGCCTTCCGGCGTCTTGATATTGACGAAGGGCATGATGTTTCCTTTCCTGTTTCAGCGGGTTGGATGGAGGAGTCCGGTGAAGCCGATCCGCTCCAGGAACTGGGCGCGGACGCGGTCGGGCCGGCCGCCATGGGCGGAGAGGTCGCGCATAGAGGCATAGACCTGGTGGCCAGCCCGGGCGAGTGCGCGGGCCATCATGGCGCCAAAACCGCTTGCAGCCCCGGTCACGAGAACGATCTTCTTTTCCATGACATTACCTCAGATCACACCGCCATTGGCGCGGATCGTTTGGCCATTGACCCAGCCGCCGTCGCGGCCGGCGAGGAAGGAGACAAGGCCGGCGATATCGTCCGGCTGGCCCAGGCGGCCGAGCGGGTTCATACCGGATATCGCCTTGACCTGTTCGTCGCTCTTGCCGTTGAGGAAGAGATCGGTCTCGACGGGACCGGGTGCCACGGCATTGACGGTGATGCGGCGCGATCCGAGTTCCTTGGCGAGAATGTGGGTCATCGCTTCGACGCCGGCCTTGGTCGCGGCATAGACGCCGTAGGTCGGCTGGTAGAGGCCAACGACGCTCGAAGAGAAATTGATGATCCGGCCGCCTTCCCGCAGGCGCTTGGCACCTTCGCGCATGCCGCGGAACACGCCACCGAGATTGACGGCGACCTGGCGTTCGAAGGCGGCATCGTCGGTGTCTGCGATGCGGGACAGCTGCATCATGCCGGCATTGTTGACCAGCACGTCGGCACCGCCAAAAGTCTTCTCCGCGGCGTCGAACAGCGTGGCGATGCCATCTGCACTGCCGATGTCGGCGCCGACCGCGACGGCGCCGCCGCCTTTCGCCTCGATCTCGGCGACGACTTGATCGGCCGCGGCCTTGCCCGAGACATAGTTGACGATCACGGCAAAGCCGTCGGCGGCCAGGCGCTTGGCGATTGCGGCACCGATGCCCTTGGATGAGCCGGTGACGATGGCGGTATGTGTTTCAGTACCAGACATGATCTTGTCTCCTTGCTTCAATCTGATGAGACAAAGGTATTTGTTCACGTTGATATAGACAATCACAGGATATTTGACATCTGAATTCGGCTGTGGTGAACAATGGCATATGGACCGTCTTGACCGAATGCAGCTCTTCGTCCGCATCGTCGAACGCCGCAGTTTTGCGGCCGCCGCTGCGGATATGGCGCTGGCACGTTCCACCGCGACCGAAGTGATCAAGCAACTCGAAGCGCAGATCGGCGCACGCCTGCTCGAGCGGACGACACGGCATGTGAAGCCGACGCTCGATGGCGAGGCTTTTTACCGGCGCTGTCTGTCCATTCTTGCCGAAGTGGAAGAGGCCGAAAACATATTCCTCGATGCCCAGCCGCGTGGATTGCTCCGGATCGATGCGCATCCGCTCATGACCCGCACCTTCCTGCTGCCGCGGCTGCCGGAATTCCTGGAGCGACATCCACTGCTCGACCTGCATATCGGCCAGGGTGACCGGCTGGTGGATTTGGTGCGCGAGGGAGTCGATTGCGTGATCCGCGCCGGTGCGCTGGAGGACAGCGGCATGATCGCCCGCAAGCTCACCGATATCACGGAAATCACCTGTGCGAGCCCCAGCTATCTCGAAAAGCACGGCATGCCGACATCGCCGGACGGGCTTGAAGGACACCGAATGGTCGGCTTCATGTCGTCGCGTACAAGTGAAGTCATGCCGCTCGAATTCACCATCCGAGGCGAAACACGGCTCGTGCGCCTGCCGAGCCGAATCACCGTCAACAATTCGGATACGATGGCCGATCTCGCGCGGCTCGGCTTCGGCCTGATCCAGGCGCCGCGCTATCGGCTGGTCGAGGATTTGCGCGACGGATCGCTGATCGAGGTGTTACCGGACTATCCGCCAACGAAGACGCCACTATCGGCGCTTTACCCGCAAAACCGGCAATTGGCGCCGAGGCTCCGTGCCTTCCTGACATGGGCAGCGCAGATTTTCGCCGAGGCGGAGCTTTAGACGCTTCACAATCAGACGTGCAGCGTCAATCAAGGCGGATCAGAACATCACTTTTTCCAGAGGTTTGCGCGTCTTTTCAAACGCCAGCAGCGCTGCCTCCCGCTCGGCAATATAGWTGCGGGCATAAGGCACCGTGTCCTGGTGGCGGGCCAGCTGGATCTGGAACACAAAGAGCCGGTCATGGCGGAAGGCGACTTCCGAGACTGCGAGATAGAATTCCCACATGCGGAAAAACCGCTCGTCGTAGAGCGCGACCGCATCCGCCTTCCGGGCGACGAACCGTTCCCGCCATGCCCGGAGCGTATGAGCATAGTGCATGGGCAGGACTTCGATATCCTTGATCAGCAGTCCGGCTTTTTCGATCGCGGGCAGCACTTCGGCGATCGACGGCATATAGCCGCCAGGGAAGACGTATTTCTCGATGAACGGGTTGGTCGCGTAGTTCGGCCGCGTGCGGCCGATCGAGTGCAGCACCATGACGCCCTGCTTGTCGAGGATGGAGGCTATCTTGCTGAAGAAATGCCGGTAATTGCCGATGCCGACATGCTCGAACATGCCGACCGAGACGATGCGGTCGAAACGGCCCTCGAGGTCGCGATAGTCCCTGAGCTCGAAGCGGACCCGATTGTCAAGGCCGCGCGTCAAAGCACGGTTGCGCGCGACTTTGAGCTGTTCCTGGCTGAGCGTTATGCCGGTGACATCGACATCCGCCGCTTCGGCGAGATAAAGCGCCATGCCGCCCCAACCCGAGCCAATATCGAGAACATTCTTGCCGTCCTCCAGCAGCAGCTTGGCGGCGATGTGGCGCTTTTTGGCAAGCTGGGCTTCGGCAAGGCTGATGCCGGGCGGCTCGAAATAGGCGCAGGAATATTGCCAGTCTTCATCGAGAAAGAGGTCGAACAGCTTGGCGCTCAGATCGTAGTGATGCGAAACATTGTGAAGATTACGATTGATCGGCACGCGCGATCGGATCTGCGCTGCAGCGATGCGCGCCAGTCCGTGGGTGACCATCCTCAGCGTCGCGGCTTTCTTGATGCCGTTGCGACGCACCAGCGACAGGAAGTCGAAAATATTTCCTTCTTCGACGATGAAGCGGCCATCCATATACATTTCCCCGAGCCGTAGCGCCGGGTCGCGGCCGATCGCCCGCTCTGCTGCTGTGTCGGTGATGCGCACCACGATCGTGTCTTCCGAACCGTCGCCGAACGTCTGCGTTTCGCCAGACGCTCTGATGAGCTTCAGCGAACCCTTCCTGACGATTTTGGCGATCATTGCAGCGATATCCAAGGCCATGCTTCCCCCAAAGCTGGTGATCCCGATATGCTGGCTTCCACTTTCCATGGATGAAAGACGAGCCAGCAGCCTTAACGTGCCTGAAAAGGCAGCCTAGGACAACCGCTACCGCATGTTTCCCGAGATGAGTCCCCGTTTCAGGACAAGGTTATGCGCAAAAAACGAAGAGCGAAAGCGCGTCACTTCAATCCATAACGACGCGACGCGCTTTGGCGGTAGCTATTCGTCATCCACCTTGCCCCTTGCCTTCTTTACATCTGACCGGCCGGCCTTGGCCTTGAGGCGCCGTTCCACGGAGCCGCGGGTGGGCTTGGTCGGGCGACGCGGCGGAGGCGGCGGCTGATTGGCTTCAAGGATCAATTCCTTCAGCCGTTCGCGCGCGTCCTCGCGATTGCGGTCCTGGGAGCGGAATTTGGCGGCAAAGATGACGACCACGCCTTCCTTGGAAAGCTTGCGCCCGAAGACACGGCGGGCATTGAGCCTGACGCGTTCGGGCAGTGATGGCGAATGCAGCAGATCGAAGCGGAGCTCTACGGCGGTGGCGACCTTGTTGACGTTCTGGCCGCCCGGCCCGGACGCCAGGACGAAATTCTCCGTCAACTCCCAGCCGGCAATAGCGATATTGTCATCGATGTAGAGCGTGTCGGCGGCCATGGAAAACTCCTTGCCGCTTCCTTGCCATGAAAGGCAGCGGGCCGGAAGAGCACCGACAAGCAAAACCCGGCGTGGTCGGCGCCGGGTTTCACGTGAATCCATTCTACCATCTCGTTCGAGAGGCGGCCTCCCTCCGCCTCTCGAACGAAAGTCTGGACTATTCAGCCGCGATGCGCATGCCCGGCGCCGCGTCACGGACAGAGCCATCGACGTGGTTCTCGAACTTGGCGAAATTGGCGACGAACATGTCGACCAGCTTGCGGGCCTGAGCGTCGTAGGCAGCGCCGTCAACCCAGGTCGAGCGCGGGTCGAGGATCTTGGTCGAGACGCCCTCGACGGCAACCGGAACTTCGAAGCCGAAATTGTGGTCGCGGCGGAAGATCGCATCGTTGAGCTTGCCGGACAGGGCTGCCGTCAGCAGCGCCCGCGTGGCCTTGATCGGCATGCGTGAACCGGTGCCATAGGCACCGCCGGTCCAGCCGGTATTGACCAGCCAGCAGGTGACGCCGTGCTTGGCAATCAACGCCTTGAGCAGATTGCCGTATTCCGCCGGATGACGCGGCATGAACGGGGCACCGAAGCAGGTCGAAAAGGTTGCTTCCGGCTCGGTCACGCCCTTTTCCGTGCCGGCAACCTTGGCGGTGTAGCCGGAGAGGAAGTGATACATGGCCTGGTCCGGCGTCAGCCGGGCGATCGGCGGCATGACGCCGAAGGCGTCAGCCGTCAGCATGATGATGGTTTTCGGATGATTGCCACGGCCGCTTGCCGATGCGTTCGGAATGAAATGCAGCGGGTAGGCGGCGCGGGTATTTTCCGTCAGCGAGTTGTCAAAAAAGTCCGGCAAGCGGTTGGCATCGAGCGGCACATTTTCCAGGACCGTGCCGAAACGTTCGGTCGTGGCATAGATCTCCGGCTCGGATTCGCGCGACAGTTTGATGGTCTTGGCATAGCAGCCGCCTTCGAAATTGAAGACACCCTGCTCGCCCCAGCCATGCTCGTCATCGCCGATCAGCGTGCGGTTGGGGTCGGCCGAGAGCGTCGTCTTGCCGGTGCCGGATAGGCCGAAGAACACCGCCGTGTCGCCGTCGGCGCCCATATTGGCCGAGCAGTGCATCGGCATGACGCTCTTGGGCGGCAGCAGATAATTAAGCGCGGTGAACACCGATTTCTTCATCTCGCCGGCATAGGAGGTGCCGCCGATCAGGATCAGGCCATTGGTGAAATCGCAGGCGATCACGGTCTCCGAGCGCGTGCCGTGACGTGCCGGATCCGACTTGAAGTCGGGCAGATCGATGATCGTCAGCTTCGGCACGAAGCTTTCGAGGTTTGACCGATCGGGCCGGATCAGAAGGTTGCGGATGAACAGCGAGTGCCAGGCAAATTCGGTGACCACACGGGTGGGCAGGGCATTTTCAGGGTCGGCGCCACCGATCAGGTCCTGCACATAGAGCGATTTGCCTTTGGCATGCGCCAGCATGTCGGCTTTGAGCGTCGCGAACTGCTCCGGCGACATGGCGCGGGTATTGTCCCACCAGATCTGGCTGTCGGTGTTTTCATCGCGAACGACGTGCTTATCCTTGGGCGAACGGCCGGTATGTTGGCCGGTCAAGGCCCGGAGAGCGCCATGAGCCGTGAGCACCGCTTCGCCGTTGCGGATCGCGTCCTCATAGAGTTCCGCCTCGGAATAGTTGTAGCGAACCGACACCAGATCGATGAATCCCTGCGCTTCCAATTTGAGATCCTGGTTCGTCATTCCGAGCTCCTCCATGGCGTGTTCCTTTCCCAATGAGATAGCCGATTTGTTGAGATAGACAGAAAAATTTTAAAAATACAAGCGTTTAAAATTGGATTAAGTTAATAGTATCAATGATTTAATCGATTTAAAAAATCAGACTTAATTTTAAATCGTTTGAATCAGAGACTTAACAGATACCGCCGCCACCCAATGTCGCAGGCAAACCGCGCCAGGCAAAAACAAAGTCCAAAAGGGTTTGCCACAATTTGTTCCACGTTTATACTCATGCATGCGCCGCTGACCTCTGCGCGGACATTCGAAAATGGAGACTTTCATGGCGACAATCGCCCTGGTCGACGACGACCGGAACATCCTGACCTCGGTATCGATTGCACTTGAAGCCGAAGGCTATAAGGTCGAAACCTATACGGATGGTGCCTCGGCGCTCGACGGATTGCTGCAGCGGCCGCCGCAGCTCGCCATCTTCGACATCAAGATGCCGCGCATGGACGGCATGGAGCTGTTGCGCCGGCTCCGGCAGAAATCCGACCTGCCGGTGATCTTCCTGACGTCCAAGGACGAGGAGATCGATGAGCTGTTCGGACTGAAGATGGGCGCCGACGATTTCATCACCAAGCCGTTTTCGCAGCGCCTGCTGGTCGAGCGCGTCAAGGCGGTCATGCGCCGCGTGGCGAGCCGCGAAGCGGCAGCGGCCGGCGGTGCCATGCCTGCCAAGCCCGGCGCGGTGCAGACGAAATCGCTGGAGCGCGGCCAGCTGGTCATGGACCAGGAACGCCACACCTGCACCTGGAAGGGCATACCGGTGACGCTGACGGTGACCGAGTTTCTCATCCTGCACGCACTGGCGCTTCGGCCGGGTGTGGTGAAAAGCCGCGACGCCTTGATGGATGCGGCCTATGACGAACAGGTCTATGTTGACGACCGCACCATCGACAGCCACATCAAGCGGCTGAGGAAGAAGTTCAAGATGGCCGATGACGATTTCGACATGATCGAAACGCTGTATGGCGTCGGTTACAGGTTCCGCGAAAGCCCAGGCGCCTGATAGTATAGGCCTGATAGTATCGTGAGAGTGATTCATGCCGCCACGGCGGCAAAGGCAAGCACGCAATGACCACCGTTGCGGATGTGGAGAACATCRGGAAGCAGGATCGTCCGGCCTTGGCGAAAGCCCGGGCGCGGCGGCGTTCGCGCTTCTATCGAGGCTTTGTCTATATCCGGCGGCTGTTTGGCCATGCTCTGTTTTCCAGCCTGACGCGACAAATCCTGTTCTTCAATCTCGTCGCACTGGTCGTGCTCGTTGGCGGCATCCTTTATCTCAATCAGTTCCGTGAGGGCCTGATCGATGCCAAGGTCGAAAGCCTGCTGACCCAGGGCGAGATCATCGCCGCCGCCGTGTCGGCTTCGGCACAGGTGGATACCAATTCGATCACCATCGACCCGCAGAAACTGCTCGAGTTGCAAGCGGGGCAATCGATCACCCCGGTGCCGAGTGATGAGGACCTGGAATTTCCGATCGATCCGCAGAAGATCGCGCCAGTGCTCCGGCGCTTGATCTCGCCGACGCATACCCGGGCGCGCATCTTCGATCCCGACGGCAGCCTGATCCTCGATTCCCGCTTCCTCTATTCGCGCGGCCAAGTGCTGCGCTTCGACCTGCCGCCGGTCAGTGACGAAAAGCAGTTCAGCGACAAGTTCGCAGCCTGGTTCAACCGCCTGCTGCAGCCTTCCAACCTGCCGCTCTACAAGGAAAGCCCCGGCGGCGATGGCCTGATCTATCCGGAGGTCAAGAATGCCCTGACCGGCGTGCGCGGCGCCGTGGTACGCGTGACCGAAGGCGGTGAGTTGATCGTCTCCGTCGCCGTGCCGGTACAGCGCTTTCGCGCCGTGGTCGGCGTTCTCCTGCTCTCCACCCAGGCAGGCGACATCGACCAGATCGTGCATGGCGAGCGCCTCGCGATCATGCGGGTGTTCGGCGTCGCCACCATGGTCAATGTGATTCTGTCGCTGCTTCTGTCGTCCACCATCGCCAATCCGCTCAGGCGGCTGGCGGCGGCGGCGGTGCGGGTGCGGCGCGGCGTCAAGTCGCGCGAGGAAATCCCGGATTTTTCCTTCCGCCAGGACGAGATCGGCAATCTGTCGTCGGCCTTCCGCGACATGACCAATTCGCTCTATGACCGGATCGCCGCAATCGAAAGCTTCGCCGCCGATGTCAGTCACGAACTCAAGAACCCGCTGACCTCCCTCAGGAGCGCCGTCGAAACCTTGCCACTGGCCAAGAGCGACGATTCGAAGAAGCGGCTGATGGACATCATCCAGCACGACGTGCGGCGTCTCGACCGGCTGATCTCCGACATTTCCGACGCCTCGCGATTGGATGCCGAACTGGCCCGCACCGACGCCAAGAAACTCGAGATGGATAAATTGCTGGAGAGCCTGATCGATATTGCCAGCCAGGTGCGCTCCAAGAGCAAGAAGGTCAAGGTGACCTTCGATGTCGACCGCAAGAGTGCTGGAAAGACCGGGTTCGCGGTCACGGGCTATGAATCGCGCATCGGACAAATCATTACCAATCTGATCGAAAATGCCCGTTCTTTCGCGCCCGATCCGGGCGGGCTGATCGCCGTGAAGCTGCGCAAGGACGGCGGCAACTGCATTGTCGAAGTCAACGACAATGGTCCCGGCATCGAGGCCGAGAATATCGACCGCATCTTCGAGCGTTTCTATACCGATCGGCCCAATAGCGAAGATTTCGGCCAGAATTCCGGCCTCGGCCTGTCGATCAGCCGCCAGATCGCCGAGGCGCATGGCGGCACGCTGGTGGCCGAGAACATCTTCGATGCAGCCGGCCAGCGGATTGGCGCCCGCTTCGTGCTGACGCTGCCGGAGAAAGGCCAGGGCTGATGCCACGCCTTTTTCATGGCACCGCGCTCGTCATCGGCACGACTGGATTGATCCTTGTCGGCCCTTCCGGCAGCGGCAAATCGGGCCTCGCAGTCCGTTTGATGGCCGCGGCCAGGCGTTCGGGGCATTTTGCTGCGCTGGTCGCCGATGACCAGGTGTTCATCGACTGGGTGAATGGCCGCGCGATCGCCACCGCGCCCGAGACGATCAAAGGCATGATCGAGCTCTATGGCAGCGGCATCGGTAAAATGCCGACGACCGATCGCGCGATATTGCATCTTGCCCTGCAACCTGTGGCCGCTGATTCGGCGACCCGCATTCCGGAGGATGGCCGGCGATGGCCGCCGGGGGAGGCAGACACGCTTCCGCTCGCCTTCATCGACCGTGCCGTGACCGATCCTTTCGACCGGCTGACTGTCCTGATTTCAGGCTTTCCGATCGCCGGCTGTTTTCAACTTTGAAACAAATCGTTTCAAAATTTATAGGCAGGGACTTGAACTTCCGACTTTCCTTGCCAGAATGACCGCCGGACAGTGGACGGGGCACTGCAATTCGGTTAACAGCGCGCCCTTATATCCAGCGATGAGGAGCTGTACCGCGTATGATCGGACTGGTGCTTGTGACGCATGGGCGTCTGGCGGAGGAATTCCGCTCCGCGCTCGAACATGTGGTGGGCGCACAGAAGGCCATCGAAACGGTTTCCATCGGTCCCGAAGACGATATGGATGCGCGCCGCCAGGATATCGTCGATGCGGTCAGCAAGACGGATGACGGCAATGGCGTGATCATCCTCACCGACATGTTCGGCGGCACGCCCTCCAACCTGTCGATCTCGGCCATGTCGCGCGGCAATACCGAAGTGATCGCCGGCGTCAACCTGCCGATGCTGATCAAGCTGGCCGGCGTCAGAACCGAAAACAACATGCAGAAGGCGCTTTCGGAAGCGTCCGAAGCCGGACGGAAATATATCTATGTCGCCAGCCGCGTCCTGAGCGGTAAATGAGACCAGAGCGAGGCGCCCTGACCCGTATGACGCTGGAAAAAGAGCTCCTGATCATCAACAAACGTGGGCTGCACGCACGCGCCTCAGCCAAATTCGTCCAAACCGTCGAACCCTTCGATGCCGATATCACGGTGTCCAAGGACGGGATGACGGTGGGCGGCACCTCGATCATGGGCCTGATGATGCTGGCCGCCGGGCCTGGTTCGTCAATCATGGTCAGCGCCTCCGGCAACCAGGCGCATGAAGCGCTCACCACAATCGAGGCGCTGATCGCCGACAAGTTCGGCGAGGAGATGTGACGGCAGGGTCCCCTCGGTTACACCGCACTTCAGGCGGTGGCAGCGCTTAGGGTGATTGTTCCAGGCTCTCCGCTTTTCGGATGCGGCTTCACGACGATCTCTACGTCCTGCTCGAATGCGGTCAGCATTTGCATGAGGCGACCCACAGACCATCCCCTGAATTGGCCCCGAAGGATATGCGAAAGGTCACCCTGACTGATGCCGATAAGCTTCGCAGCGGCGGTCTGAGTGAGTTTCCGGGCTTTGATAAGCCGATGAAGCACAATCACCACCTGTGACTTAAGAAGGGTCTCCTCCGCATCCGGGAGGCCCAAATCCGCAAATATATTGCCGCTGCTCGCCTCGATAGCTACCGGCTCTTTCTCGGTTGTCATGGCTCCCGTCCTCCTTTGTTACAGTGCTCGCGATAATGCTCTTCGGCGGCCCGCAGGCGTTGCTTGACGAGGTCGATGTCAGGTTTGGGGGTTTCAGCGCCCTTTTTCGCCTTTTTCTGAAAGACGTGAAGCACATAGACCGCTTCGGCAAAGCGAATCGTGTAAACGGCCCTATAGGTGTCACTGTTGTAATCTTTGACGATTTCCAGAACCGATCGCCCACCAAAACCTTTCAACGCCTTGGCATCGATGGGCTCCTCGCCACATTGAACTCGATGGATCGCATGGCCGAAATGCTGACGCACATCCTCCGGCAAGCCTCGAATGTCCTTCGCGGCGGAGCCAACGAAGAAACATGCTTTTTGCGGCACGGTCGGCGGAATCATGAGACGATTATGGATAAATACCCATAAATGTCAACCAAGGATGAAAGATAAGTGATCATGCCGTCCCACAAGGCGAAGGTCGCCGGGATCCCACAAGGCATGAATTCATTGTGGCAGCCTGGACGCCTCATAAACACATAAAGATTTCTTTATATCATTCTTGCCTTCTCTTCCGAACGCTGGTAAAGGGCTCGCATGCCAAATTCCGGCGGGTCTTCCGCCGCTTTCCCACGCGCGATCAATCGCGGCGTGTCATCTAGCTGGAGAACAAGCATGGCCAACGACTATCTGGTTGCCGATATTGCGCTCGCCGATTTCGGCCGCAAGGAACTCAACATCGCCGAAACCGAAATGCCCGGCCTGATGTCGGCCCGCGAAGAGTTCGGCAAGACTAAGCCGCTCAAGGGCGCACGCATCACCGGTTCGCTGCACATGACCATCCAGACCGGCGTGCTGATCGAGACGCTGGTGGCGCTCGGCGCCGAAGTCCGCTGGGCCTCGTGCAACATCTTCTCGACCCAGGACCACGCTGCTGCAGCGATCGCCGCCGCCGGCATCCCGGTCTTCGCCAAGAAGGGCGAGTCGCTGATCGAATACTGGACCTATACCGATCAGATCTTCCAATGGGCCGATGGCGGCGTCTCCAACATGATCCTCGACGATGGCGGCGACGCCACGATGTATATCCTGCTCGGCGCCCGCGCCGAAGCCGGCGAGAACGTGCTGGCGAATCCCGGCTCGGAAGAAGAGGAAGTGCTCTTCGCCCAGATCAAGAAGCGCCTGGCGGCTTCGCCGGGTTGGTTCACCAAGCAGCGCGATGCTCTCAAGGGTGTCACGGAGGAGACGACGACGGGCGTGCATCGCCTCTATCAGCTGCAGGAAAAGGGCCTGCTGCCCTTCCCGGCGATCAACGTCAATGACTCGGTCACCAAGTCGAAGTTCGACAACAAGTATGGCTGCAAGGAATCGCTGGTCGACGGCATCCGCCGTGGCACCGACGTGATGATGGCCGGCAAGGTCGCCGTGGTCTGCGGTTACGGCGATGTCGGCAAGGGTTCGGCCGCCTCACTGCGTGGCGCCGGCGCCCGCGTCAAGGTCACCGAAATCGATCCGATCTGCGCGCTGCAGGCGGCTATGGACGGCTTTGAAGTCGTCCGCCTCGAAGACGTCGTCTCCAGCGCCGACATCTTCATCACCGCCACCGGCAACAAGGACGTGATCCGCATCGAGCATATGCGCGAGATGAAGGACATGGCGATCGTCGGCAATATCGGCCACTTCGACAACGAGATCCAGGTTGCGGCTCTCAGGAACCTCAAGTGGAACAATGTCAAGCCTCAGGTCGACCTGATCGAGTTCCCCAAGGGCAACCGCATGATCCTGCTCTCGGAAGGCCGCCTGCTCAATCTGGGCAACGCCACCGGCCATCCGTCCTTCGTGATGAGCGCCTCTTTCACCAACCAGGTGCTGGGCCAGATCGAACTCTTCACCAATGACGGCAAGTACACGAATCAGGTCTATGTGCTGCCCAAGCACCTGGACGAGAAAGTCGCCCGTCTACACCTTGAAAAGCTTGGCGTAAGCCTCACCGAGCTTTCGGACGACCAGGCTGACTATATCAGCGTCGAAAAAGCCGGCCCGTTCAAGGCGGAACACTACCGCTATTGATTTTCTAAAAATCGACCTACTAAATCTGGTGGCCGTGTTGTTTATGACAGCACGGCCTCTTTTTTGATCCAATCACTTTGCGAAGAAAGTCTGGCATTGTATTGTTTTTGCACATGATTCGATTGTTGCTGATTTCGGCCAAAATGCGGCTGGCGGAAAAATAAGCTTCAATCCACCGGGCTGACGTATTTGTCGTCCAAGAAAGATCATGGGTTCCCGAATGATTCTGGGGCCCCCGCCGGACATGCGGCCGGCGGAAACCGCGATCCATGGATCGGGCTGCAGCAGGCAGCATGGCAGAAGACAGGGCAGACGGGGACTGGTCTAGATGGCGGAACACAACAAGGCATTGGTGCGACGTGGAAGGGCTCGGGAGCGGAAATCCCGATCGGGCCTCTCGCTGACGCTCAAGAAGGCCTTGTTCTCGGCAAGCGCCTTGATTCCAGCGGCGGCCGAAGCGGCGGAAGTCGTTCCAGGCCGCTTTTCCTCCGTCAACATCATGGGGATCGCTGCGGCCGCCGGGCTGGTGTCGGTCTCGCTGATCGCCGCCTTCGCGCTGATGCGCAAGCGCAACGTGATGGAAAGCGAGAATCGCCAGATCCGTACCGCGCTTTTCGATGCGCGCAGCAAGATTTCCCGCTACGAATCGCTGATCGCGGACAAGAACCGTCGCATCGTCATCTGGGACGGCCAATCGAGCCAGGCCGAATTCCTCGGCCAGTTGCCGCCGGAAACCGGCGCGCCGGCCAATGACCGCGATTTCCTTGCCTTCGGGCGCTGGCTGAAGCCGCGCTCTGCCGGCGACCTGGAAAGAGCCATCGACCAGTTGCGCAGTCATGCGACCAGTTTCGACATGGTGATCGAGACGAGCCGCGACGAAGTGCTGGAGGCACAAGGACGAGTGTCCGGCGGCCGCGCCTTCGTCCGCTTCGTGGCGCTCAACAATCTGCGCGCCGAACTGGCCGAGCTGCAGATCGAGCGCGAGCAGCTGAATAGCTCGATCCGCACCTTCCAATCGCTGCTCGACGCCATAGACATGCCAAGCTGGCAGCGCGACAAGCAGGGCGCGCTCACCTGGGTAAACGAAGCCTATGGCGAAGCGGTGTCCGCCGCCAGCCCCGAAGCCGTCCTCAAGGAAAGCCGCGAACTGCTGGAGACGGTGACGCGCGAAAAGATCAAGGCGATCGCTACACCCGATAACCCGTTCCGCGACAAGGTCGGCACGGTGGTGGCCGGGAGCCGTACCTTCTACGAAGTGGTCGACGTGCGCACGCCGAACGGCTCGGCCGGCATTGCCGTCGACGTCTCGCGCTCTGAAGCCATCCGCGACGAATTGCGCCGCACGATCAAGAGCCATGCCGAAACGCTCGATATGCTGGCGACGCCGGTGGCGATCTTCGACGAGCGGCAGAGCCTGCAATATTATAATCAGGCCTTCCGCCAGCTCTGGGACCTCGATATTCCCTTCCTCGAATCCTATCCGACCCATGGCGAGCTGCTCGACAAATTGCGCAACCAGGCCAAGCTGCCGGAGCAGCTCAACTGGCGGAACTGGAAGGAAAGCGTACTTTCCGTCTATCGCGCCATCGAGCCGCACAATGACCTCTGGCACCTGCCGAATGGACAGACCTTGCGTGTCTTTGCCACGGCCCGGCCGCAGGGCGGCGCCACCTGGGTGTTCGAGAACCTGACAGAGAAGGTCGATCTCGAAACCCGTTACAACACGCTGCTCAAGGTGCAGGGCGAAACCATCGATCATCTGGCCGAAGGCGTGGCGGTGTTCACCCCCGATGGCAAGGTCACGTTCTCCAACCCCGCTTTCCGGGCGCTCTGGGGCATTACGGCGGAAGAGGCTGCGCCTGGCACGCATATTCGCGCCATCGAGACAGCCTGCCTGCCGTCTTATGAGCAGCCGGACGGTTGGAAGACGTTCACGCGCATTATCACCAGCTTCGACGACCAGCGCGCCCAGGCATCCGGCAAACTGGAGCTCAAGACCAGGCTGGTGCTCGACTATGCAGTGATCCCGCTGCCGAACGCGCAGACCATGCTGACCTTCGTCAACGTCACTGACAGCGAACTCGCCGAACGGGCGCTGAAGGAGAAGAACGAGGCCCTGCAGAAGGCCGACGAGCTCAAGAACGCCTTCGTCCAGCACGTTTCTTACGAGCTGCGCTCGCCGCTGACCAATATTATCGGTTTCACCGATCTTCTGCGCACGCAGGGCATGGACCCGCTCACCAACCGGCAGCAGGAATATCTCGACCACATTTCCAATTCGTCTTCGGTGCTGCTGACGCTGGTCAACGACATTCTTGATCTTGCAACGGTCGACGCCGGCATTATGGAACTGCATTATTCCGATGTGACGATCAACGACCTGCTCGACGAGGTGGCGATGCAGATTGCCCATCGGCTGCAGGAAAACCAGGTGACGCTGAAGATCACCGCCGATCACGATCTCGGCGTCATCCTCGCCGACCACCAGCGGCTCAAGCAGATCTTCCTGAAACTGCTCGCCAATGCGGCCAATTTCGCCCCTGACGGCAGCGCCATAGGCCTCAAATGCTGGCGCGAAGGCAGCGATTTCCTATTCACGGTCTCCGATTCCGGCCCCGGCATGGCGCCGGACATGCTGGCAAAGATTTTCGATCGCTTCGAATCCGACAGCCGCGGCGGGCGCAAGTCGGGCGTGGGCCTCGGTCTTTCGATCGTCGAAAGCTTCGTCAACCTGCATCACGGCTCGATCGAGGTCGACAGCGCACCGGGCCTCGGCACGCGCGTTACCTGCCGTATCCCGACCGGCGTGTTGTCGGCATTGTATCAGGAGAAATCCGCCGGATGACGGATTTTTCTGTATATCTGGCGGATGATGCGGCAACCGCCGCATTCGGCGAAGACCTGGCACTGACCGTCAAACCGGGGGACTGCCTGGCGTTGTCGGGCGATCTCGGCGCCGGCAAGACGGCACTCAGCCGCGCATTGATTCGCGCACTCGCCAATGATGACGACCTTGAAGTTCCAAGTCCGACCTTCACGCTGGTTCAGAGCTACGAGCTGAGAACTCCGGTCAGCCATTTCGATCTCTACCGTCTAGCGGACGAGAGTGAACTGGTCGAACTGGGCCTGGAAGAATCACTCGAAAAGGGTGTCGCGCTGATCGAATGGCCTGATCGCGCCGGCGATTCGCTGCCGAAACAATCGGTGCAAATCTCGATCATTCACGAGAATGACGGCCGGCGACTGACACTTTCGACTGGAAACCAGCGCTTCGCCGATCGGCTGAAGCGGGTCATGGCGATCCGCCGATTCCTGGAAGACCGGGGTTATCATGGCGCCCATCGGCGCTTCCTGACAGGCGATTCATCGCTCCGGGCCTATGAACGCGTCCTGACTGCCGGCGGCGAGCCCTATGTGCTGATGGATTCGCCGGCGCGCTCCAACGGTCCGCCGATCCGCGACGGCAAGCCCTATTCCCAGCTCGTGCATCTGGCAGAGAATGTCAGACCGTTTATCGCGGTTGATAAATATTTGAAAGATATCGGCCTTTCGGCACCCGCCATCTACGAGAGCGATATCGTCCAGGGCATTTTGCTGATCGAGGACCTCGGCAACGAAGGTGTGATCGATGCGGAAGGCAAACCGATTCGGGAGCGTTACGAAGAAGCGGTGCGCTGCCTGGCGGATTTCCACAAACTGCCGATGCCGGAACGATTGCCGATCGGCAATGGCGAAGACCATGTTTTGCCGAGCTTCGAGCGTTCGACGCTGAAATTCGAATGTGAGGTGCTGCTCGACTGGCATATCCCTTGGCGGCGCGGAGCGCCTGCAAGCGAGGCCGAACGCGCCGAATATCTCGATATCTGGGACCACTTGATCGATGAATTACAAAGCGTCGAGAAACAACTGGTTTTGCGTGACTACCATTCGCCGAATCTCATCTGGCTCAAGGAGCGAAAGGATTTCGACCGGATTGGCATCATTGATTTCCAGGATGCGATCATCGGTCCATCCTCCTATGACGTCATGGCGCTCAGCCAGGACGCTCGGGCGACTGTGCCGCGGCCGCTGCGCGACCGGTTGATCGAGATCTATATGGATGCGCGCGAAAAAGCCGGGCCGTTCGATCGCGACCTGTTCCTGAAATCCTATGCGATCATGTCGGCGCAGCGCGCCTGCCGCCTGAACGGCCTCTGGGTGCGGCTGATGAACCGCGATCATCTGCCCGGTTACATGCGCCATATGCCGCGCACGCTCTGGCATTTGACCATGTCTTTCGAACATCCGGTGACAGCCCCCTTGCGCGATTGGTGCAAGCGGGCTGGAATCCCGACAGCCGAATCACCGGAAACCTGAACATCCATGATTGAAAATGCGATGGTGCTGGCAGCGGGCCTCGGGACCCGCATGCGGCCAATTACCGATACGATCCCCAAGCCTCTGGTGAAGATCGCCGGCAAGCCGTTGATCGACTATGCGCTCGACCTGCTGAAGGAAGCCGGATCCAGCCGCGCCGTGGTCAATGTGCATTATCTCGCGGATCAAATGCTCGCCCATCTCCAGCATTATCCGGGTCTGGACATCCTGATTTCGGACGAGACCGCCCTACTCCTGAATTCCGGCGGCGGGCTTGCCAAGGGCCTGAAACTGCTGCCGAAAGAACCGGCCTTCGTGATGAATTCCGATCTCTTCTGGATCGGTGAAAGACCTGGCTGCGAGAGCAATTTGCGGCGACTGGCGAAACTCTTCGATTCCGCGCCGATGGATATGGCCATGCTCTGCGTCCGGCTCGAGGACACGACCGGCCATGACGGCAAGATCGATTTCTCGCTGCTGGACGATGGCCGGCTGGTGCGCTATCGGCCGGATGAGGGAGAAGGCGTGATCTATGCCGGTGCAATGGTCGTCGATCCGGCTATGTTCGACGACGCGCCGGAGGGACCGTTCAATCTCAACATCTATTTCGACAAGGCGATTGCCGCTGGCCGGCTTTTCGGCATGATTCTCGACGGCCATTGGGTGACGGCCGGTACGCCGGAAGCGATCGGTGCCGCCGAGGCCGCGGTCGAACGCTATTCGGAAAGGGTATAGAAAATGTCCGGCGGCCGCGTCTTCACCATCCCGCCCGGCGCGCCCTTCCTCAAAACCCTGGCGCGGTCACTGGCGGACGGATTGTTGATCCCGAGCTTCCGGCTGACGCCGGATAATCCGATGAGTTTGGCACGCGCGACGATCTACGTGCCGACACGGCGCGCGGCGCGGGCGCTGCGTTCCGAATTCGTCGACCTGATGGATGGCCGCTCCGCCATTCTGCCGGTCATCCGGCCGCTTGGCGAAATCGACGATGATGCCGGCTATTTCGACGAAATCCCCGATAGCAATCTCGACCTGCTGCCGCCGGTCGCGCCGCTGACACGGCTGATCGAGCTGGCGCGGCTGATCCTCATCTGGCGCAATCGGCTGCCGGACATGCTGCGCGACATCCACAATGATTCGCCGCTGGTGGCGCCGGCCAGCCCCGCCGATGCGATCTGGCTGGCGAAGGCGCTGGCCGAATTGATCGATCAGGTCGAAACCGAGGAAACCGGTTGGGAGGGGCTCGACAGGATCGAGCTCGGCGACCGGGCACTCTGGTGGCAGCTGACCGGCGAATTCCTGAAAATCGCCAGCGCCTACTGGCCGTCGCGGCTGGCGGAGCTCAACCGCTCCTCGCCGGCACTGCATCGCGGCGAGGCTATCCGCGCCGAGGCACGACGTTATGCGCGAGAGCGGACGCCGCATCCGGTGATCGTCGCCGGCTCGACCGGCTCGATCCCCGCCACCGCAGACCTGATCACGGCCATTCATGATCTCGAATGCGGCGTCGTGGTCCTACCCGGTCTCGACCAAACGATGAGCGACGCGCATTGGCAGCTTGCCGGCGCCATCCAAACCGACGGCACGACCAGCATCGACCCCGCCAGCCGCAGCCACCCGCAATATGGTCTCTTCCATCTGTTGCAGAAGCTTCGTACGTTGCGGCGCGATGTCATTGCACTCGTTGACGAACCACGGGAATTGCAGGCGCGGGGCGCCGCCGTCTCACAGGCCTTTACGCCGGCCGAAGCCGACGTCAATCATCGCCAGTGGCGTGAAGACGGAACCAAAGGCGATGCGACGCGACTGCAGGACGCCTTTGCAGACATCGCTCTGATCGAGGCCACCAATGAGCGTGAAGAGGCGCTTTCCATCGCCATCGCGCTTAAGCTCGCACTGGCCGGCAATGACCAGGCGCAGGCAGCGCTGGTGACGCCGGATCGCGATCTGGCGCGCCGCGTGACGGCCGAGCTCAAGCGTTTCGGCATCGAAGCGGACGATTCGGCCGGCACGCCACTGATCTCTTCGCATCACGGCGCGCTCGTCCAGCTCCTGCTCGAATGCGTTCTGCGGCCCGGCGATCCAGTGGCGCTGATAGGCCTGTTGAAACATCCGCTGATCCAGCTCGGCCGCAGCCGCGCCATTCTGGAAGGCGCGGTCAACCGGCTGGAAATGCTGACCATGCGTGGCGGCACAACGCTCGCCAATCCCTCGCAATTGACGCCGTTGATCGGCATTGCGATCGCGGAATTGCAGGAGAACAGGCACAAAAAGCAGTGGCAGGCGCATCTCGTCGTGCTCGATCACCTCGATGAGCTGACGCAGCTGGGTGCCACGATCGAGAAGGCAGTCGAACCGCTGGCGGCACTGCTGGCCCGCTCCGAAGACGGGCGTTCCTCCAGCCGCTTGTCCCTGAACCAGTGGGCGGAGGCGACCGGGCGGGTGCTGGAAAGTTTTTGCGCCGACGAGAGTGGCGATCTCGGCAGTCTCTGGGGCTGCGACGCCGGTCTGGCCCTTGCCAACCTGTTGCGCGACCTGATCGACACCGGCGATACGCTGGAAGCCGATGGGCCGCAATGGATTGATGCGATGACGGCGCTGATCGCCGGCATTGGCATCAGGCCGAAATCGGTCGACCATCCGCGCGTGATGATCTGGGGCACGCTGGAGGCGCGACTGCAGAGTGTCGATACACTGGTTCTCGGTGGCTTGAACGAAGGTGTCTGGCCGGGTCAGACCGCCAACAATCCCTTCCTGTCGCGGGCGATGAAGACTGAGATCGGCATGGAGCCGCCGGAGCGACGCATCGGCCAGGCGGCGCATGATTTCGTCATGGGCCTCGGCACGAAGAAGCTGGTGCTGACGCGCGCGGTACGGCAGGGCGGCGCGCCGTCGGTCGCCTCACGGTTTTTGCAGCGGCTGCTGTCGGTCGCTGGCGACGACTTCGGCAGGGTCGTGATTGCCGCGGGCGATCGTTACAAGGAGATTGCCGGCACGATCGACCTCGGGCAAGACCAGCCGTTTTCGCCGCGACCCGCGCCGACGCCCGACGCCAGTCTGCAGCCCAAGGGTTATTCCTTCAGCGAGGCTGGGCGGCTGCGGCGCGATCCCTATGCGATCTATGCGCGACGGGTCCTCAAGCTCGATCCGATGGATCCGTTCAACCAGGATCCGGGGGCACTCGAGCGAGGTAACATCTACCACGCGGTGGTCGAGCAGTTCACACGCGAAGGTATCGATCCCCGCGCCCCAAATGCTTTCGTCGCGATCCAGGAAATCGCCCAGGACGTCTTCGACCAGGCGCAGTTGCCGCTGCATATCGATGCCATCTGGAGGCCGCGCTTCATGGACATGGCGCGCGAATTCCTGACATATGAGGCGGCGCGGCGATCCGATATTATCAGCACTTCTGTCGAAATCGATGCGCGGATGGAAATGCCGGGGCTGACGGTCTCCGGCCGTGCCGACCGCATCGATATCCGCAAGGATGGCAAGGCGGATATCATCGATTACAAGACCGGGCTTTCGCCCTCGGTGAAGGAGGCAAGGTCGCTTCTCGATCCGCAGCTGTCGCTGGAGGCTGCCGCGCTCAGGGCCGGCGCTTTCAAAGGGTTGAAGGCGCTGGATACGGAAAACCTGATCTATGTGCGGTTGCGTCCCGGGCGAAATTTCAAGGCGGAACCGGTCAACAACGACAAATCCCAACGCACCCGGCCAGAGGATCGCAAATCGGCGGAGGATCTGGCCACCGAATCGATCACCCAGCTCGCCAAACTCACCGAAGCCCTGAAAACCGGCCGGGCCGGCTTCAAGTCGCGAGTCGCCCCCTTCCGCGACCGTGACTATGGCGGCGACTACGACCATCTCGCCCGCGTCGCCGAATGGTCCGCGGCGGATAGCGAGGAGGAGGCCGGCGATGAATGACACCATTCGCGACAGGCTGGCGCTGACCGCGCTGGACGAAACCACCCGGCGTCAGCGTCTTGCGTCTGGTCCTTCGCGCTCGGTCTGGGTGTCTGCCAATGCCGGGTCCGGCAAGACGCACGTGCTGACTCAGCGCGTCATCCGCCTGATGCTCGCCGGCACACGGCCATCCTCGATCCTCTGCCTCACCTATACCAAGGCAGCGGCCTCGGAAATGTCCAACCGGGTGTTCGAGCGGCTGTCGCACTGGACCTCGCTTGATGACGCGGCGCTGGCTGAGGAAATCTCCGAGATGGAAGGTGCCCGGCCGGACCGGATCAAGCTCGGCGAGGCGCGAAAACTGTTTGCCCGGGCGCTCGAATCGCCGGGCGGGTTGAAGATCCAGACAATCCACGCCTTCTGCGAAGCGCTGCTGCACCAGTTTCCACTGGAGGCCAATGTCGCCGGTCATTTCAGCGTCCTCGACGACAAGGCCGCTTCGAGCCTGCTCTCCGAGGCTCGCCGCATCCTGTTGACCGCCACACAGGCGAAAAACAATCCGGCACTGGCGAAAGCCTTCTACGACGTGCTCGGCATTGCCGATGAAAGCGGTCTCAATCGCTTGCTCAGCGACGTCATCAGTCAGCGCACGGCAATCCGCCGCTTTCTTGCCTTTGCCGCGCCGCGCGGCGGCTTTGCGACAGCGCTGGCCCAGTCGCTGGGGTTGAAGGGTGGCCAGACGCTCGAGGATATCGCCCGAAAAGCCTGGCCGCTGCCGGGCCTGGCTGCAGGTCAGGTACAGGATTATCTGGCGCTCGCCAATTCCACCGGTGGCGTCAAGGTGCAGGAAACGGCTTACAAGCTCAACCTCGCTGTGCATGAAAACGAACCGGAAAGCCGGCTGGAATTGTTGCGCTCCACTTTCCTGAAACAGGACGAGACGCCCTATGCCGATGCCAGCTTTTCAAGCGCGGCGATGCGCAAGGTCAATCCCGGTCTTTGCGATCGTGTCGCAGGTCTGCGCGACTTTATTCAGACGGTCTGGCAGGAATACAAGACATTTCGGATGTACGAGGCGACCGTCAGCGCGCTGACATTGGCCGAGCAGTTGATCGACAATTACGAACAGCTGAAGAAGGAACGCAGCTTCCTCGATTTCGAGGATTTCATTACCCGCACCGAGTCGCTGCTGAAGAAAGAGGACATCGGCCCTTGGGTGCACTATAAGCTCGACCAAGGCATTGACCATATCCTTGTCGACGAAGCGCAGGATACCAGCCCGACACAATGGCAAATTATCAACTCGCTTAGTGACGAGTTTTTTGCCGGCGCTGGTATGAGGCTGCTGACCCGAACCATGTTCGTCGTTGGCGACGAAAAGCAATCAATCTATTCATTTCAAGGCGCCCGACCTGAAAGATTCGCGCTCGAACGCCGCGCCACGGGAGAGCGTGCCAAGACAGGTGGCCAGGAATTTGAGCCGGTCAGCCTCTACGTTTCCTTCCGTTCAACCGAGGATGTGCTGACCGCCGTCGACAAGGTGTTCGAGAACCCCGACAATGCCCGCGGGCTGAGTTTTGAGCAGGAGGCGGTGGTGCACGAAACCAGCCGCCAGGGTCAGGCCGGTACAGTCGACATATGGGAGACGATCGCCGACGAGACGGAAACCGAGGAGGACGAGGACTGGCTGGCGCCGTTCGACCGGCTGCCCGAACAATCTTCCGCTGTGCGGCTGGCGCAGCGCATGGCTGCGTCTATTCAGGAAATGATCGGAAAGGCGACACTGAACACGCGAAAGGGACCGCGTGCCATCGTTGCCGGCGACATTCTTGTGCTGGTGCGCAAGCGTGACAGCTTTGCCGCGGCTCTGGCGCGCGAGCTGAAGAGCCGCCGCAATATTCCCGTTGCCGGCACCGACCGGCTGGTTCTAGCGAACCACATCGCCGTGCGCGACCTGATGTCGCTCGGCCGGTTCATTCTCCTGGTCGAGGATGATCTGTCGCTGGCGGAACTGGTGAAATCGCCGCTCTTCAATCTCGACGAAGACCGCCTTTTCGAGCTCTGCGCCAATCGGAACGCGTCCGAAAGCGTCTGGCAGAAGCTGAACCGGCTGGCAGGGACTGATCCTGTCTGGAGCTCGATGCGCGACGTGCTGGAGCGCTGGCGCCGGTCGGCACGGACGCTTCGAGTCTATGATTTCTATGCCACTTTGCTTGCCGCCGACGGTGGGCGGGCGAAATTCCTGGCTCGTTTCGGCAGCGAAGTGAGCGATGTGCTCGACGAATTCCTCAATTTCGCCCTCGATCATGAGCAGGCTGGCCTGCCGGGGCTGGCCGCCTTTATCGCCACGCTGGAACAGGATTCGCCGGAGATCAAACGCGAGCAGGACAAAGGCCGCAACGAAGTGCGGATCATGACCGTGCACGCCTCCAAGGGTCTGGAAGCGCCGGTGGTTTTCCTCGTCGACGGCAGTTCGAAACCGTTCGACAAGACGCTGCTGTCGAAGCTGCGGCTGATCGAGGATACCCGCGTGCCGGTGGCGATTCCTGTCTGGTATCCCGGCAAGGATTTTCTCAATCCGACGATCAGCGCCGATGACCTGCGTCTGGAACAAGCAGCCGAGGAAGAATATCGTCGGCTGCTCTATGTCGGCATGACACGCGCCTCGGACCGGCTGATTCTCTGCAGCTTCCGCAAGAAGCGCGATGTCGATGGCACCTGGGCGAAGATGACAGCCGCAGCGCTGAGCGGCGACGGTGCACGCTGCACGGAGGTGACGTTCCGAGCCGGTGCATTGGAATGGCAGGGCTGGAAATGGCGGCACAGCCCGGAAAGCGAGAACGTGGCGGCCGCCCCGGTCGAGGCTGTCGAGCGGAGCCAGGCGGAGCCTCCCGCAGCACTATTTTCACCGCTGCCGGCCCAGAGGCACCTGCCGAGGCCGCTTGCACCGTCCGGGGCGCATGTGATCATTGACGAGCAGGAGGGCGAGACAATCGTTCCATCCGCCTTGTTCGCCGAGAAGCAGCCGGCGGGACATGCGCAGATTCGCGGCAAGCTTATCCATCGCCTCTTGCAGACGCTCACGGAGTTCGCACCGGAAGACCGGGCGACGGCGGCAGAACGCTATTTGGCTCGCGCCGTGCCGCATTGGTCCGAGAGCGAGCAGCGGACATTGACCAACCGCGTGCTTGCAATCCTTGAGGAGCCGCAGTTCGCCGTTCTGCATGGCGAGAATTCACAGGCCGAAGTGTCGATCATGGGAATGATTCATATCGGCGGCCGTGACTATGCGGTCTCCGGCCGTATCGACCGGATGGGTGTGGATGGAGACGACGTCTTCATCCTTGACTACAAGACCAATCTGGTGCCGCCGGCGACCGCTGACGACATCCCCTTCGCGCATCGGGCGCAGCTGGCGCTCTATCGCGAGGTTTTAAAACCTATTTTTCCAGGCAAAACCGTGCATTGCCTGCTGATCTACACCGAGGGGCCACATCTTTATTCTTTGGGCGAAGCGGAACTTGGAAAAGCCCTGCTTGCTATTTCAAGCCAATGATTTACCCATTGAATATCAAGCGGCACATACACACATATTGTTGCAAGTTAGAGGCGGGCGGTGCCCGCATAGAAGGAGAGCATCATGGCAACCGTGAAAGTCGACACCAACAATTTCCAGACAGAAGTCCTCAATTCGGCCGAACCCGTGGTCGTTGATTTCTGGGCGGAATGGTGCGGCCCCTGTAAGATGATTGCTCCGGCTCTGGAAGAGATCGCCAATGAGATGAACGGCAAGGTGAAGATCGCCAAGCTCAATATCGACGACAATCCGGAGCTCGCTGCCCAGTTCGGTGTGCGCTCCATCCCGACGCTCGCGATCTTCAAGAACGGTCAGGTCGCCGACATCAAGGTCGGCGCTGCGCCGAAGACCGCGCTCAACGCCTGGATCAACGGCGCTGCCTGATTCACGTGAAACAATTCTGTGGAAAAGCTCGGTCATTGGCCGGGCTTTTTTATTGAAGGTTAACGGGAACCGGGATGGCCGCTATTCCGGCAGCGTTCCATTCTCTTCCAAAATATTACCGGCGAAATAAAGCGATCCACCAATGAGGATGCGCGGTGGCCGTTCATTTTCCTCGATCTCTGCGGAAATGTCGCTCAGCGCTGCGGCGGCTGATGCAGCCGGTGCGGCAACAAGACCGACTTCTGCCGCATCGCTCGCCAGCGCCACAGGGTCGAGACCTGAATCCGAATTGCGGATCGCCACCGTAAAGACCTTTCGCGCCAACCCCTGGAAGGCCTCGAAGTAGCCTTTTGGATCCTTGGTATTGATCATGCCGGTGATCAGATAGAGCGGCCGCGGGTCACGCTCCTCAAATGCCACCATCGCCTCTGCCACGGCGCGGCCGCCATGCGGGTTATGGCCGCCGTCGAGCCAGACTTCGGCGCCCACCGGCGCGAACGGCATGAGATCGCCGGTCTTCAGGCGCTGCAAGCGGGCCGGCCAGGAAACATTCTTCATCGCGCGCGCGACGATGTCGGTCGTCAGTCTGAAGCCAGCGCTCTTGATCGCGCGGATTGCGGCGGCGGCGTTGGCATGCTGATGCCGTCCGGGCAGCGCCGGAAGCGGCAGATCCATAAGCCCGTCCTGATCCTGATAGACCAGCCGGCCATTTTCCTCATAGGCCAGGTAATCCTGGCCATAGACTTGCAGCCGGCCTCCTGCCTTCTCGGCCGTTTCGACCAGCAGGTCCAGCGCCGCCTGCTCTTCCTGGCGACCGACGACGACCGGGCGCCCCTTTTTGATGATACCGGCCTTGGCCTTGGCGATATCGGTGATCGTTTCGCCGAGCCAGGCCTGGTGATCATAGGCAATCGGCATGATCAGCGAAACGGCAGGATCGGTGATGACATTGGTGGCGTCGAACTCGCCACCCAGCCCGACTTCGACGATCGCGGCATCGGCCGGATGTTCCGAAAACAGAATGAACAGGACCGCCGTCAGGATCTCGAAAACCGTGATCGACTGCCCGGCATTGGCCTTTTCGGCGCGCAGCACCGCATCGCACAGTTCGTCGTCGCTGACCAGCCGGCCGCTGCCATCAGGCACACCGATGCGGTAGCGCTCGTGCCAGCGCACCAGATGCGGCGAGGTATGGACATGGGCGGAAAGGCCGGAAGCTTCGATCAATGCGCGGCTGAAAGCCGTCGCGGAACCCTTGCCGTTGGTGCCGGCGACATGGATGATCGGCGGCATTCGGTCCTGCGGTCGACCGAGGTCTTCCAGCAGACGGACAATCCGGTCGAGCGACAGATCGAAACCGCGCGGATAGATGCCGAGCAGCCGCTCGATCTCCTGTTCGGCGCGGCTGGGCACGGAATTCGACATGCTTTCGTCCGATTATTCGGCAGCCAGGGCCAGGACCGGCTTGCCCGCTTCGAAGCCCTCTTCCAAATCCTGCTCGACACCCGCGCCCGGCAAGCCGGTCATCATGCGGGTGAGGCGGGCAAGCGTGCCGGGAATGTCGTGGCGCTTGATGACCATGTCGACCATGCCGTGTTCCAGCAGATATTCAGAGGTCTGGAAGCCATCCGGCAGCTTTTCGCGGATCGTCTGTTCGATGACGCGTTTGCCGGCAAAGCAGATTTCAGCGCCTGGTTCGGCGAGATGCACGTCACCCAGCATCGCGTAGGAAGCGGTGACGCCGCCGGTGGTCGGGTTGGTGAGCACGACGAAATAGGGAAGGCCGGCTTCCTTCAGCATTTCCACGGCAACCGTGGTGCGCGGCAGCTGCATCAGCGACAGGATGCCTTCCTGCATGCGGGCCCCGCCGGAAGCCGGGAAAATCACCAGCGGACAACGCTCATGAATGGCGCGCTCGAAAGCCTTGATGATCGCTTCGCCGGCGGCCATGCCGAGCGAGCCGCCCATGAAAGCGAATTCGTGGATCACGGCGACCATCTTGACGCCGCGCACCTGCCCGAGGCCGGCGAGGATCGTGTCTTCCTGGCTGGTCTTGGTGCGGCCGTCCTTCAACCGGTCGGCATAGCGCTTGGAATCGCGGAAACGAAGCGGGTCCTGCGCCACTTTCGGCTGCGGCAGGGCTTCGTAGATACCATCATCGAAAAGATCGGCCATGCGATCCTTGGCCGGCATCTTCATGTGATAGCCGGAGCCGGGAATGACATATTTGTTGGCTTCCAGCTCCTTGTGGAAGACCATTTCCCCGGTTTCGGGGCACTTGATCCAGAGGTTCTCCGGAGTCTCGACCGCAGGACGTCCGAGCATCGAGCTGATCTTCGGCCGGACGAAATTGGTAATCCAGTTCATGGCAGTGAACTCCTTTTCCGGATCATATGGCGATATTATTCGGCGGCCGCAAGGCGAGCGCTACGGACACCGGATGATAGGCCGTTAACGAAGGTGACGACCGCCTGCACCGTATCTGCGCTGGCATGACCGTCTTTATCGAGCGAAGTGGCAACCTGATTGACGATAGCGGTACCGACGACGACGCCATCGGCGGCCGCGCCGATCAGGCGGGCATGTTCAGCTGTCTTGACGCCGAAGCCGACACAGACCGGCAGGTCGGTGTGACCCTTGATGCGACGGACAGCGGAAGCGATCTTCGACGGATCAGGCAAGGCCGAGCCGGTAATACCGGTCATCGACACATAATAGACGAAGCCGGATGTGTTCGAGAGCACCTTGGGCAAGCGGCGATCGTCGGTGGTCGGTGTCGCCAGGCGGATGAAATTGATGCCCTTGGCCAGCGCCGGGATGCAGAGTTCGTCGTCCATCTCGGCCGGCAGATCGACAATGATCAAGCCGTCGATGCCGGCTTCGATCGCCTCGTCGAGGAATCTGTCGACGCCGTGGACATAGATCGGATTGTAATAACCCATCATCACCAGCGGCGTGGTCTGGTCGGCCTTGCGGAATTCGCGGGCCATATCCAGCGTTTTCACCAAGGTCTGGCCAGCCTTGAGCGCCCGCTGGCCGGCCATCTGGATCGCCGGGCCGTCGGCCATCGGGTCGGAGAAGGGTGCGCCGAGCTCGATAATGTCGGCGCCGGCGCCCGGAAGCGCCTTCATGATCGCCAAAGACGTCTCATAATCGGGATCGCCAGCCATGAAGTAGGTCACCAGAGCCGGACGGCCCTCGGCCTTCAAATCGGCGAATTTTTTGTCCATGCGTGCAGTCATTCTCAGAGCCCCATTCCCAGAATCTTGCCGACGGTAAAGATATCCTTGTCGCCGCGACCGGAGAGGTTCATCAGGATGATCTGGTCTTTATCCATTTTCGGTGCACGTTTGATCACTTCGGCAATAGCATGGCTCGGTTCCAGTGCCGGAATGATACCTTCGAGCTTGGTGAGCAATTGGAAGGCTTCAAGCGCCTCGGTGTCCATGATCGGCACATATTCGGCGCGGCCGATATCATGCAGCCAGGCATGTTCCGGACCAATGCCCGGATAGTCGAGGCCGGCGGAGATCGAATGGCCTTCGAGAATCTGGCCATCGTCATTCTGCAAGAGATAGGTGCGGTTGCCATGCAGCACGCCGGGCGAACCAGCAGTGATCGAGGCGCAGTGCTCGACGCCCTGGAGGCCGTGACCACCGGCTTCGACGCCGACGATCTTGACGCTATCGTCATCGAGGAAGGGATGGAAAATGCCGATGGCATTGGAGCCGCCGCCAACAGCCGCAATCACCATATCAGGCAGCTTGCCCTCGGCTTCCAAAAGCTGCGCCTTGGCCTCGGTGCCGATCACCGACTGGAAGTCACGCACCATTTCCGGATAGGGATGCGGGCCGGCCGCGGTGCCGATCAGGTAATAGGTGTCGTCGACATTGGTCACCCAGTCGCGCAACGCCTCGTTCATCGCGTCTTTGAGCGTGCCGTTGCCGGCCGTGACCGGCACGACCTCTGCCCCGAGCAGTTTCATGCGGAAGACGTTCGGTGACTGACGCTCGACATCGGTGGCGCCCATATACACGACGCAAGGGTAGCCGAAGCGCGCGCAAACAGTGGCCGAGGCCACACCGTGCTGGCCGGCGCCGGTTTCGGCGATGATGCGCGTCTTGCCCATCCGCTTGGCCAGCAGGATCTGGCCGATGCAATTGTTGATCTTGTGCGAACCGGTGTGGTTCAGCTCTTCGCGCTTGAAATAGATTTTCGCGCCGCCGAGGTGCTGGGTCAGGCGTTCGGCATAATAGAGCGGGCTCGGGCGGCCGATATAGTGGGCGCCAAGCGACTTCAGTTCGGCCTGGAATTCCGGGTCGGTCTTGGCCTTTTCCCATTCCGCCTGCAGATCGAGGATTAGCGGCATCAGCGTCTCGGCGACGAAACGGCCGCCGAAAATCCCGAACCGGCCGTCTTCATCGGGACCGGTTCGAAGTGTATTGGGTTTGAAGGCCTCGTTCACTGATGTCTCCCTAGGCCGCCTGCATTGCCTGGCGCACGGCGGCGAAAAATGCGTCGATCATGTTCAAATCCTTGACGCCCGGGCTCGACTCCAGGCCGGAGGAGGCGTCGATGCCCCGCGGGCGGGCGATGCGCAGTGCTTCGCCGATATTGTCCTTGTTGAGCCCGCCGGACAAAAAATAGTCGATGGACGGGTCGAGGCCGACCAACAGGTTCCAGTCGAAGGACACGCCATTGCCACCTGGAAGTTCTGAATTCTTCGGCGGTTTGGCATCGAACAGGAACCGATTGGCAATCCCGTCATAGGGCTCGATCTTCCGGAGATCGTCGGCAGTCTGGATCGACAGTGCCTTGATCACCGGCAGGCCGGTCACGGCCTTGAGGTTGAGAATGCGCTCGGGCGTTTCCCTGCCGTGCAGCTGCAGCATATCGGGGCGAAGGAGATCGATGATCTCGTCGAGATCATCGGGGTCAGCATCGACGGTAACGGAGACGATCTTGGCCTTGCCGCGCACGCGGTCGGCCAGCCGGCCGGCATCGGCGGGCTCGATATAGCGAGGGCTCTTTTCAAAGAAGATGAAGCCGATATGCGTGGCCCCGAGCGCCACCGCGCGATCGACCGCTTCCTCGGTCTTCAGCCCGCAGATTTTGATATCGAGTGTCATTTGGCCCAAGTCGCACGAAATGCCTGCGAAGTCGAGTGTTTTTGCGCCGCAAATGCGCTGACATTACGTCAGTTTCAGCTTCCGAAGTCATGGACGTGAAGCAACGCGCCGTTCCTCTTCAACCAATGCTTGGCTTCGAGCGATTGCGGGCAGAGTTTTTCGCAGATCGCCCAGAACCTGTCAGAATGGTTCATTTCGGCAAGATGGGCCACTTCGTGCGCCGCGAGATAGTCGATCACATAGGGCGGCGCCATGACGATGCGCCAGGAAAAGCTCAGGTTTCCGTCATGGGAACAGGAGCCCCAGCGGCTCTTGGTGTCCTTGAGGGTGATTGAACTGACCTTTTTGCCGATCGCGCCAGCATGGGCCGCAGAGCGTTCAGCGAGGTCCTTGCGTGCCTCCGCCTTGAGAAAATCCTTAAGGCGGCGGGAAAGATGATCTTCGGCGCCGCCAACCAGCAGCACTTTTTCACCTTCGATCTCGACCGCTTCGGTCAGGCCGCGCAGCTTGCCGGTGCGCTCGACGCGATGCGGCACGCCGCGCAGCGATACATAGCGGCCTTCGGTCAAAGCATTGTTGCGGGGAAAACGGGCGAGCTTGGTCATCAGCCAGCCCTGATGACGCGCCAGGAAATCATCGATCTCGCGCGGCTTGAGGCCGCGCGGAACGGTGAGTTTCAGGGATTGGCCGCCGGGATCGATGCGTAGCGTCAGACGACGCGCCCGCGCATCGGTCTTGATCGTCAAGGGTAGCTTGCGCCCCTCGATCTCGATCGTGCGCGTTTGCTGGGCGCCCGGCCGCTCCGGTTTCTGCAGAAAGGTCAGTCGCGAAAGCATGCGCGAGACCTAGCAGATTCGACTGCGATCATAAACGGTATTCTCGGGGCACCCGCTCAGGCCTTGAACTCGCCCTTGAAGACGATTTCCGACAAAGGCTTGCGCTGGCTTTGCACTTCGCGGCCACGAAAACGCTCCGACAGCATCTCTTTCGGCGCAAGCCGGCCAACGGCGATGGCAGCCTCGACCAGGTATTCGGACTCGGGGATACCGAGTTCGGCGCTGATCTTGTCGGCATGGATGCCGGCCATCGGGTGGGCGATATAGCCCAGCATCGTTGCTTGCAGCGTGAAGGTCTGCATCGCGGCTCCGGCATCGAGCGAATGCGTCCGGTTTGGACGCGGCTCGGAACCGTCCTTCGGCATGGTGTGAAGTTTCGACGCCACGATCACCAGAGCCGAAGCATTGACCACCCAGGCACGGTTTCCCTCGACCAGGAAGTCGAGATATTGCTCCCAATTGGCGTCATTGCGCATGGCATAGCTGAAGCGCCAGGGCTGGTGGTTGCTGGCCGACTGCGCCCAGCGGGCGGCTTCGAACATGGTGAGCAGATCGCTTTCCGGCATCGGTTCGCCCGGGAAAGAGCGCGCTGCCCAGCGTTCGAGGAAGACCGGATCAATCGGGTGATCGGCCTTGCGATTGTTGATTTCAGTCATCTCCTGCCTGCCCTTACGCCGACTTCCGCCAGGCGAATTCAAGCTCTTCGCGAAAAGCGAAACGCTTCAGGTGATCCGCCACGACCGTTTCCATCCGCTCCAGAGCGTCATCATCGGCGGTGAGTGCCAGATGCAGTTCTGCGGCGTCGGCCTGGAGGTCGAGCCGCGCGCCCGAGGGAAATTCCACCCGGCCCTTTTCCGGATCGAATTCGGTGGTCATCTTGTGGGACCAGTGCTTGCAGAGCTGTTGCAGGTAGCGGCTGGCATTTTCGGTTTTCACATCGGCACGGGCTTCAACCATCGGAGATCCTCTTTCGCAAAATCCCCCCGTATGTGGTCGAAAAACAGCCCTTCGCCAAGGTGCAATGCAGCGACAAATCGTTCACTGGATGGCGATTGGCAGCAATCTCAGCCGGCTGAGGCCAGAAGTGCCTGAAGCGCAGGCGCGCGATTGCCGGACCAAGCGAGGAATCCACCCGCGCGGCGGCGGATTTTTTCCGCATGATTGTCGGCGATATCGGCCAGGCGATGGTTGAGGAAGGGGTTTTCGAAGCGCTCGATTGTCTGCGCCACGTAGGTTTCGGCTTCGCTGCCCATGCCCATGCGGGCAAAACCGGGCACCACGTCTTCGCCATAGAGACGCGCCAGCCGTTCGCGTTGGTCCGGGATTGCCAGGATCTCTCGCACGGTCAGGTCGCGCGGCAGGTCCGATTTCAGCCAGCCGTCCGTGAGGAAAGTGTGGCCGAGATTGAGGATGAAAAGCTTGAGATGGGCGAAGGAGGAAATATCGTCGGTAACGACGATCGAGGGATGCGTGCACGGCAGGACCTGACCCGGCCGGCTCTCGATTGCCCAGAGCGCATAGGGTTCGGCCACTGCGCCGGCAGGTTCGAGCGCTTCGGAGACGATCCGATCGACGAGAGTATTGGAGAAAATCACCGAGGAATCGAGCCATTCGAGGAAGGATGGCCTGAGGCCCCAGCGTTTTGCCAGTGTCCGGACAATGTCTCCCAGCACGTCGCCGTTGCGGCTGACAAGCTCCGCCGGCAATATGGTCAGCGGTTCGCCGCCGCGGTCGAAACGATAGTAGAGCAGTTTGGCAAGCTTGCCGGGAAACGAGGCTGGAACGCTTGCCGGATAAGCGCTCTTCTCGGCGGATATGTCATATCCCTTGTCGGCGGTGTTGCAGATCACGACTTTCGCTTCGTCGCCAAAAATCCGCTCGGTCTCGTCCCAGTCGGAATGCGCCGAGATCGCCCGTTTCACCGAGGTCACAGCCGTCACCCTGTCGACCACCGCGCCATCCTGCTTGCCGCGGATATGGACTGGAAAACCCTCCGGCGACGCCAAAGCTGCAAGTCTGTGGCTACGCTCGGCCGAACCGGTCGTCTGCACGACGGTGATGCCGCCCAGCGCGTCTTCGGCCTCGCTGACGAACAAATCGGCATGGGCCTGCAGGAAACGGCTGGTACCGAACTGGAGGATGGGCGTCCGCATTGCAAGTCTCCTCAATGGGGCACGGATTGCATCAAGGTCTCGCGCGCCGAACGCAGATGGAGGCGACAGGCCTCATCGATCCTGGCCGGGTCGCGCGAGCGCAGAGCTGCGATATAGTCGAGATGTTCGCGCAGCGCCCGCTCGTTGCGAATACGCGCGAAGGCTTTGTTCCACTGGTAGTGATAGTGGAAGATGAAGGCAATGACGTCGTAGAAATCGACGACGAAACGGTTTCCCGACGCCTTGTGCACCAGGAGATGGAAGCGCTCGTCGAGCGGCGAGAAATCCTTGTAGCGGCGGTCGATATCCGCGAGCATCTCGCGATGTTCTTGTTCGATTGCCTCCAGGTCGGCCCAGGCGGGATGGCTGGCGGGCAGCATTGCAAAGGCCGCGGCCGAGYGCAATTCGAACATCTCGCGCACTTCCGTCAGTTCGAGCGCGAAGTCCATGGTGAAACCCTTGAGCACCCAATGGCTGTTCGGCCGCTTTTCAATCAGGCCGAAGCGCGAGAAACGGATCAGGAATTCGCGGACGCTGGTGGTGCCGGCGCCGATCTCGCGCGCCAGTTCCGTCTCATTGATCTGCGTGCCCGGTTCGACCTGGCCGGTGAGAATCCGGCGCATGAAGCTGCGCTCGATGATTTCATTGAGCGAGTTGGTTTCGTCGTCGGGGAAATAATCCTGGTCCTGCGGCGGGCGCAGAATGACTTTCTGCCGCTTGTCCCAGGTGATCAGCCCGGAATCGCGCATGCGCGACAGAATCGCGCGAACCGTGGTGCGGCTGATGCCGTATTTCTCTCCGAGTTCCGGCTCCGAGGGCAGGTTTTGCCTGCCATCGAGATCGCCCAGGCAGCGATTATAGGCTTCCTTGAACACTGTGTTCTGCCGAGCCATGCAGCACCTACTCCCGTCTTTTCGTTCCCTTTACGACGCGCGGCAGCGGCGCGCGTTTTGTCATTGACGGCTAATTGTATATTGTAGATAAAAGACAAAATCAAATATGCAGAATGCTGTTCGCACAGCTTGGCCCTATCCGAGGCGGACCGCAGGCCGCAAGGGATTGCCCACAAAGGAAATTTCCAAATGAAAGCAGTGATCTGCAACGCGCCTGGCGATTTGGCGGTGATCAATCGAGATGCGCCGGGCGCGCTCAGGCCCGGCGAGGTGCGGCTTGCCATCAGTCATATCGGCATTTGCGGCACGGATTATCACATCTATGAGGGCAAGCACCCCTTTCTCGAATATCCGCGTGTGATGGGACATGAGATTTCCGCGCATGTGCGCGAGGCCCAGCCTAGTTCGGCCCTTCGCGAAGGCGACCTGGTGATCGTCAATCCCTACCTCTCCTGCGGCAAGTGCATCGCCTGCCGGCGCGGCAAACCGAACTGCTGCATGGCGATCAAGGTGCTGGGCGTGCATACGGACGGCGCCTTCTGCGAAGAGATCGTGGTGCCGGAGACCAATGTCTATCCGGCCGGCAATCTCAGGCCGGAACAGGCGGCGACTGTCGAGTTTCTCGCGATCGGTGCGCACGCCGTGCGCCGCGCCGGCTCCCAGCCAGGGGCGAAGGCGCTGGTGATCGGCGCAGGCCCGATCGGGCTCGGCACGGCGTTGTTTGCCCAGATTGCCGGCTATGACGTCACGATGATGGACATGAGCGAAGAGCGGCTAGAAGTCGCTGCCGACCGTTTCGGCTTCGCCAGCGCGATCGATGCGTCTGGCGATGCGTTGAAATCAGGCATGCAGATCAGCGGCAATGAGGGTTTCGAGGCGGTTTTCGACGCCACCGGCAATGCGAGATCGATGAATGCGGCGCTGCCCTTCGTCTCGCATGGCGGCGTGCTGGTCTTCGTCAGCGTGGTCAAGGACGATATCATTTTCGCCGATCCGGAATTTCACAAGCGCGAAATGACAATGATCGGCAGCCGCAACGCCCTGAAGGCAGACTTCGAACATGTCGCGGCGTCAATCGCATCGGGTGCTATAGATACAAATAAGCTGATTACCCATCGCACCGATTTCACTGCGGTGATCGGCGATCTGCCGCGCTGGGCGCATCAAAAAACCGGGCTCATCAAGGCGGTTATCCAGGCGCAAGCTTAACGGCGCATCCTCCTGATCACGCTTTGGATTGCAATCGTCATACTTTTTGATGTTTTGCACCGAAACAGGCCATATTGTTTCTTGTCGATCAAGACGGAACTGTTACAATTTGTTTTGTGTTGAACAAATTAGCATATGTTAAATAAAGCAAAACAACGCTGGAAGTGTGCAGGCTCTAATGTTCTATCAGTTCTATGAGTGGGGCCACGCGGCAATGGCCCCCGTCCGTGCCACAGCAGAAACCATGCGGGCAGCATACAAGAATCCGTTCAATCCGATCTCCTATACTTCCTTCGGCCGCTCGATGGCGGCAGGATTGGAAGTGTTCGAGCGCGCCACGCGACGTTACGGCAAGCCGGAATTCGGCCTGGCGCAGACCGTGATCGGCGACAAGACAGTTTCGGTGCACGAAAAAGTCATCTGGTCGAAGCCGTTCTGTGATCTCCTGCATTTCGAACGTTGTCTGCCAGCCGGCCATAACAGCTACGATCCGAAAATCCTCATCGTCGCGCCGATGTCCGGCCATTATGCGACGCTGCTGCGCGGTACGGTCGAGGCGCTGTTGCCCTCCGCCGACGTCTATATCACCGACTGGAAAGACGCGCGCATGGTGCCGCTCTCCCAGGGTCTGTTCGATCTCGACAGCTATATCGACTAYACGATGGAGATGATCCGTTTCCTCGGGCCGGACACGCATGTCGTGGCCGTCTGCCAGCCTTCGGTGCCGGTTCTGGCCGCCGTGGCGCTGATGGAGGAAGCCAATGATCCCTTGTCGCCGGCATCGATGACGCTGATGGGCGGACCGATCGATACGCGCATCAACCCGACCGCCGTCAACAAGCTCGCCCAGGAGCGGCCGCTGAAATGGTTCGCCGACAATGTCGTCATGGATGTGCCATGGCCGCAGCCCGGCATGATGCGCAAGGTCTATCCAGGCTTCCTGCAGCTCTCCGGTTTCATGTCGATGAATCTCGACCGTCACATGATCGCCCACAAGGATTTCTTCGTCCATCTGGTGAAGAACAATGGCGACTCGGCGGAGAAGCATCGTGAATTCTATGACGAATATCTCGCGGTCATGGACCTGACGGCGGAGTTCTATCTGCAGACCGTCGACACCGTGTTCATCAAGCATGCGCTGCCGAAGGGCGAGATGACGCATCGTGGCCACCGGGTCGATGCGTCTAAGATCCGCCGCACGGCGCTGCTCACCGTCGAAGGCGAGAATGACGACATTTCCGGTGTCGGCCAGACGCACGCAGCGCAGACGCTTTGTTCGGGCCTGACGGAGTCGATGCGCATGCACTACCTGCAGCCGGATGTCGGGCACTATGGCGTCTTCAACGGCTCGCGCTTCCGCCGGGAAATCGCGCCGCGCATCGTTCAGTTCGCCCGCGACCATCGCCGCTCCGACGAGGTCGTCAGCAGCAATGTCGTCGCCCTGACCAAGCCGGTGCCGCGCCGCCGGACGCCCGGCGCTACGGCCTGAAGCTTCCAAACATGTCAAAGATGGCTGGCAAATCAAGGGTTTGCCAGCCTTTTCGTATGCGGAATTATCCCCGGATTATCAACGCTTTGTTCGATTTTAGCGAACGACATTCTTGAAGGTGCTGTTTTCCTTCCCACATCGATTACACCGGTTCGCACGGGGCGGCCGGGGTTACTATGAGGAAAACGACCCATGTACCGCAGCGCACTCTTACGGCCCGACTGGACGCCGGCCACCATCGGTCTGATGGTGCTCGGATTCATTGTCTTCTGGCCGCTTGGATTGGCCATGCTTGGCTACATTCTGTTCGGCGAACGCCTGCATGCTTTCAAACGTGAAGCCAATGAGAAGTTCGACGGTTTTACCCATTCCTGCCGCGGCGCCTCGCGCCAGAACGGCGGCCATTCCAGCTGGGGCCGGCACCATCATTTCTCCAGCGGCAATATGGCTTTCGACGACTGGCGCAAGGCCGAGATCGAGCGTATCGAGGAAGAACGCCGCAAGCTCGACGAGATGCGCGCCGAATTCGACAATTACATGCGCGAACTTCGCCGCGCCCGCGACCAGGAAGAGTTCGACCGCTTCATGCGCGAACGCAACGCTAACAGGAACCAGCCGCAGGATCCGCAAAACGGTTTTTCCGGTTGATGGAATAGGGCTGGCGGAACCGCCTTTCCGTCGTGCCCGACGCCGCCTGGAGACAGGCGGCGTTTTTGGTGAGGGTCACTCGATTTGCAGGGGCCGCGCCCATCCGCCCTCCCTGCTCTATTGTTTCACGTGAATCCAAAAACAAAAGGCGCCAGATCGCTCCGACGCCTTTTGTTTCTTGAAATGATCCGGGATCAGATATCCAAGTTCGCCACGCTCAGCGCGTTATCCTGGATGAACTCGCGCCGTGGCTCAACTTCATCACCCATCAGCCGGGTGAACAATCCATCGGCATCTGTAGCGTCCGTAACACGCACCTGCAGCAGCGAACGGACATTCGGGTCAAGCGTGGTTTCCCAGAGCTGCTCGGCGTTCATCTCGCCGAGGCCTTTGTAGCGTTGCATGGTCAGGCCCTTGCGGCCAAACGCGAAAATCGCCTCAAGCAGCCTGCTTGGGCCGGAGATTTCCACCGATTCTTCCTTGCGGTTCAGCTTCGGCGGGACGCCATAAATCTCCTTCAGCCGCGCTGCCATCTGGTCGATCAGGCGTGCGTCCTGCGAACCAATCAGCGCCATGTCGATGAACAGCAGTTCCTTGACGCCACGCACCATGCGCTCGAAGTTGAGGTTGCCGCTGTCGCTGATATTGCCGGACCAGCCGCGCTCGGTTTCCTCGGCAATACGGTCGAGACGCTGGGCGATCTCACCGATCACGCCTTGGCTGCGCGTGCGGTCGACCATCAGCTCGGCATTGAGGCCGCCGGCGATCGCCGCCTGCTCAATGAGCGGCCGGCTATAGCGCGAATGAAGGCCAGCGAGGAGGTTGCGCAGTCGGATTGCGTCTTCGACAATGTCTCGCAGATCAGCGCCGGCACGCATCTCGCCATTGGCGAGCGTCAGCGTTACATCCTCGAGACCGGCATTGATCAGATATTCCTCGAATGCGCGCTCGTCCTTGAGATAGGTCGAGGACTTGCCGCGGCTCACCTTGTAGAGCGGCGGCTGGGCGATATAGATATGGCCGCGCTCGATCAGCTCCGGCATCTGCCGGAAGAAGAAGGTGAGCAACAGCGTACGAATATGGGCGCCGTCGACATCGGCGTCCGTCATGATGATGATCTTGTGGTAGCGCAGCTTGTCGGGGTTGAAGCCATCGCGGCTTGTGCCGATCGGAATACCCGTGCCCAGCGCGGTAATCAGCGTGCCGATCTCCTGGCTGGAGAGCATTTTGTCGAAGCGAGCGCGCTCGACGTTGAGAATCTTACCGCGGAGAGGCAGAATCGCCTGATTTTCCCGCGAACGTCCCTGCTTGGCCGAGCCACCTGCCGAATCACCTTCGACGAGGAACACTTCGGATTTGGTCGGGTCACGTTCCGAGCAGTCAGCCAGCTTGCCCGGCAGCGAGGCAATATCGAGAACGCCCTTGCGGGTCGTCAGATCACGTGCCTTGCGCGCAGCCTCGCGCGCCGCCGCCGCCAAAACAACCTTGTCCATCACCACTTTGGACTCCGTGGGATGTTCTTCCAGCCAGTTGCTCAACGCCTCGCTGACCAGGTTCTCAACAACCGGCCGGACCTCGGACGAGACCAGCTTGTCCTTGGTCTGCGAGGAGAACTTCGGATCCGGCACCTTGACCGACAGCACTGCCGTCAGACCTTCGCGACAATCGTCGCCTTGCAGCCCCACCTTCTCTTTCTTGATAACGCCTGAGGTCTCGGCATAGCCCGTGATCTGCCGGGTCAGCGCAGCGCGGAAACCGGCAAGATGCGTGCCGCCGTCGCGTTGCGGGATATTGTTGGTGAAACAAAGCATGCTTTCGTGGAAGGTTTCGTTCCACCACATCGCCACCTCGACGGTGATGCCATCCTTCTCGCTACGGATGGAGATCGGCTTGCCGAGCAGCGGCTTCTTATCACGGTCGATGAAGCGCACGAAGGCTTCAAGGCCGCCGTCATAAAGCATCTCCTCCTGCTTGACATCGGAGTGGCGACGGTCGGCCAATATGATGCGGACGCCGGAATTCAAAAAGGCGAGCTCGCGCAACCGCCTCCCCAGCGTCGCATAGTCGAACTCGATATGGGTAAAGGTTTCGGAGCTTGGTGTGAAGGTGACCTCGGTGCCGGACTGATCCGCTGGGCAATCGCCGGTGATCGCCAGCGGGCCGTCGGCCACGCCATGCGTGAAGCTCATCTCATGGAGATGGCCCTTCTGGTAGATCTTCAGGGCAAGCTTGACCGACAGCGCATTGACGACCGAGACGCCGACGCCGTGCAGACCGCCGGAGACCTTGTAGGAATTCTGGTCGAACTTACCGCCGGCATGCAGCTGGGTCATGATGACTTCGGCCGCGGAGACGCCCTCGTCATGCATGCCGGTGGGGATGCCGCGACCATTATCGGTGACGGTCACCGAGCCATCGGCATTGAGCGTCACCGTCACCAGATCAGCCCAGCCGCCCAGCGCCTCGTCAATGGCATTGTCGACGACCTCATAGACCATGTGATGCAGGCCCGAGCCGTCATCCGTATCGCCGATATACATTCCGGGGCGCTTGCGCACGGCGTCGAGGCCCTTGAGGACCTTGATGCTGTCGGCACCATATTCAGTACCCGCCGGGACTGCTTCTTCGGACGATCCGGTCATGAAAATCTTTCTCTTTTCAATTGAATTCGGAGGTCTCCCCAGACGCTCCGAATCACTCGTGAAGGTGTATTTGAATATAGGTATTTTGCCGCGTCAGGCCAAATCCTAGCCAGAAAATTGCGGCAGAAAACCGTGTTTCAGCCGCGTTTTTCCCGGGAATTCTCTGCTCTCGACAATAAATCCGTCATCTGACGGATGGTCTCCAGCGGCAACTCGCGAATCTCACCGGCAAGCCGGTTGGCCAAGGCTGTATATTCCGCCGGCAAGCCTGTCGTATCAACCACAACGCGTGGATGCGAGATCGCCGCGACACGGAAAAGATCGTCCGCTTCGTCCCAGATGATGTGCAGATAGCCGGCGACACGCTGCAGGAAATCAAAGCCCGGACGGCCGCGCTTGCCGCTTTCGAGCGCCGAGAGATAGGCCGGCGACACACCAAGCGCCTCGGCCATGGCCTTCTGGGTAATGCCGCGCTCCGTGCGGATTTTCCGCACTGCCTCGCCGAACGGCGTCATTTCTCCTCCCGCGCCGGCCTGGAAAGGCGGACATAGAGCGCACCCTCGCCGCCATGGTTCTGCGCCGAGGTTTCGTAAGACGAGATCAGATGGCGGAATTCCGGCTTGGAGAACCACATCGGCACCGCTCGCTTCAGCGCACCGTCGCTGCCCATCGATGCGCCCTTGCCGGTGATGACAAGCACATGCCTGAGACCGCGCTCATGCGCCCGGACGATGAAACCATGAAGCAGAGCATGCGCCTCGGATTGAAACAGGCCGTGCAAATCGATGCGCGCTTCAAGTTCCAACCGACCCTTGGCGAGCTTGCGCTTCACCGGCCTTTCCAGCGGCTGATGACGGCCGGATGGTTTCTTTGGCGGCTCTGCAGGCGCCTCGGTCATGGTGACGGCTTTTATCGGCGGCACTTTCTGCGCTGCATTCGCGGCTGTCTGCGCTTCCAGCTCCCCCTCGAATTCCTCGATCGACTTCATACGGCCGGGCATGGGCCGGGTGCTGCGAGCCACCTTGCCCCACAGGATCCGGTCGTCGTCCGTCAATGTCTTCTTGCTATTGCGCATGGATGAAATTTGCCGCGATCGTCTTTGGAATCAATATATAGAAGTCCGCGTCGTTTTTCACATTGCCGGCGAGATTTCCAGCCGCTTCACCGGAGCCGGTGAAGATATCGCCGCGCGCCGGACCAATGATCGCGGTGCCGGCATCGAGTGCAAGCATCAGTCGCTGCAGTGGCCTGCCGCCGGTCAAATGCTTGAGGCTTTCGCTGCGGATATAAAAGGGCGAGCCGAATGTATGGATCAGCCTGTCGACGGCGATCGAGCGCATCGGCTCGAGCTGCACCTTGGCGGCGGCAATCGGCCCCAGTTCGGGATCATCGACCGGCGCGTCGCGAAAAAAGACGTAGGAGCGATTCTGCCAGAGGATTTCATTCTGGCGATCCGGGTGATCTGCGAGCCATTGGCGGATCGATTGCATCGAAACGTCAGCCAATGGGATTTCGCCGATATCTGCGAGATGCCGACCGATGCCGGTGAAAGGGTGGCCGGCCTTTGCCGCATAGGTGATACGGCGGATCGCACCATCCGGATAGCGGAGCCGGGCCGCGCCCTGGACATGAGCGAAGAACACGTCGACGCGGGATTTTGCCCAGGCGATTTCCAGTCCCTTGTTTGCCAGCGCGCCTTCGTCGATTGCCCGCCGATCGGAAAAGACGCCGATGCCATCCTTCGTCCGACGCCCGAAGGCATAGGACGGGTCCATTTCCACGGGACGGTTGGAATCATCGACATCCATGAGATCTTCGGGACGGCGATAGAAAGGATAGCACCAGGTCGAATCCGGCGCGTCCCGAACCTCGACCTCGGGCTCGTAGAACGCGGTGACGAAGCCTGGCTTGCCATGATTGCGGCTGATCAGGAAAGGCTGAAACCGACTTTCAAAGAAAGCCCTCGCCGCTTCGGCCGAGCCTGGATGCATGCCGGCGGCCTCGGTGAAAACCGCTTCGAGCGCCTCTGAGGGAATGCCGACTGCGCCCGTGCGATACGGCTTGACGTCGCGCATGTGCCGAAGACATCGTGCCATGACGGCAAAAAGGCTGGAAGGGTCATCCTCCTCCCAGCCTGGCAAGGCCGCGAAGGCCAAAGGCGTCAGCCGAAAATCCATGAGGCCTCAGCCCTCGGACTGGGTCGAGACAAGTCTCCAGTTCGGATCGCGGGAGCGCGTGTCGCGGGCGAAGGTCCACTGGTCCTTCACCTCGGCGACCGTCTCGGCATTGCCGTCAACCACGTCGCCGGCGGCATTGTAGGTCGCCGAAATCAGCTGGCTGACGATACGCATGGTGATCGTCGCTTCCGATCCCACCAGATCGGCCGAACTCATCTCTGCCCTGCCGACGCCGACGAAGCTCGACTTGACCTTCTCCCCGGCCTTCTCGCGCTCGCTGATCGCGGCATTGAAGCCCTCATAGACTTCGTTGGACAGCAGATTCTTCAGCGTCTTGCGGTCGCCATCGGCGAAGGCCATGACGATCATTTCATAGGCGGCCTTGGCGCCATCGACGAACTGCTTCGGATTGAACGACGAATCAGCGTCGAAGATGCGGCGCAGGCCCGCATTCAACTCCGTGCCTGGTGCGGCAAAGCTGTCAATCTCCTCATAGCGGTTGTCGACACTGACCGGACCCGCGTCCCCCGGCTGCGACGCTGTCGGACCAGACGTCCGACGCGGCAGCGTGATCACCTTGCCATCATCGGAAGGGGTGGGCGCGGAACGATCCGTATCCCTGCGGGTAAACGGGTCATATGGCGGCTTTTCACTGCCCGTCCGCTTGCCCAGTACGCTCCTCAGATTGAGAAAAATCAGCGCTGCGACAATCAGAAAAAACAGAGTGATGATACTGTCGGTACCCATATTGTAGCCTTGGCCCTTTGCTCTTCATTTTCTCGACTTGCTTCCCATATAGTCGTGATTTCAATATCATTCAAATGAATGGAGAAGGAACCGGCCATGCCTGCAATCGTGCCGCTGTTCGTATTGCTCGCCTTTCCAGTCCTGGAAATCGCGACCTTCGTCTATGTCGGTCAATGGCTCGGCGTATGGAAGACGGTTGGCCTGGTGGTGCTTGCGGCGATCCTCGGCGTGGCGATTCTGCGCTATCAGGGGCTCGGTGCGCTCCGAAAAATCAATCAGGACATCAAACTGCATCGACCGCCGGCGCGGGGCATTGCCAATGGTTTCATGATCGTCATCGCCTCCTTCCTGCTGATCATTCCCGGTTTCCTCAGCGACGTTGCCGGGCTGCTGCTGCTCGTGCCGCCGGTGCGGCAGCTGATCTGGCGGCTTGTCGGCCGCCGTATCAATGTCAGCTACCACACGCGTTACCGGCGCGGCCGGCGGCAGGACGATTTCGTCGATCTGTCGAAAGACGACTATAGGCGCAACGACAATTCTCCCTCCTCCGGGCCACGGCTCAGGGGGCCTGACTGATCCCGAATCACCTGCGAGAGCCGAGGGTTGTAAGCCTCGGTGCGAAGTGCTAGATGGCAGGGCCCCTGTGTCGGGCAGCATCCGGCCGCGACCTGTTCCATGACGCGAACACTGGTTCGGTGCCGAAGAGCCTGACATGTGAAATTCCATCCGGCGGATCGAGGAGTGTGGATCCGCCCAGGCTTCGAGGACCAGCCCATGGCAGATGAAACCGCAAACGGCGGCGACGACCAGCGTCAGCCTTCGATCAATATCCTTGCACAATATACCAAGGATTTCTCCTTCGAAAATCCCGGCGCACCGCGCTCGCTGCAGGCCCGTGAACGGGCTCCGCAGATCAATATCTCCGTCAACGTCAATGCCAATCCGATGTCGGAAACCGATTTCGACGTGGTGCTGACGCTCGACGCTTCGGCCAAGGACGGCGACAAGGTCGTCTTCCATGCCGAACTTGCCTATGGCGGCCTCTTCCGGATTTCCGGTTTCGCCCAGGAGCACATGCTGCCGGTGCTGTTCATCGAATGCCCGCGGCTGCTCTTCCCCTTCGCCCGCCAGATCGTTGCCGATGCCACCCGCAATGGCGGTTTCCCGCCGCTGATGATCGACCCGATCGATTTCGCCGTCATGTTCCAGCAGCGCATGGCCGAAGAGCAGGCCAAGGCTCGCGTCGCCGCCAACAACTGACCAACTTGGTCGGATTTCTTTTTGATGAGCGCCCGGATCGATGATCCGGGCGTTCTATTTTGCGATCTCTGGTGTGACCGTGGTTTCCGAATATTTCAGCCAGATCGCCTTGTCGCCCATCTTCTTGACAAGCTCGGCATGAGCTTGGACCTCTTCGATACGCAAGCGCGAACCGAGCGGGAACGGACGAGGCCGGAGCTGCACCGCCCTCTCCTCGGCTCGCGAGCCGCCGCCTCGGTTCTCCGCCGCACCAAAACCAAAACCTGCCTGCCGACCGCCGATCAGCTCGATATAGACTTCGGCCAGCAGTTCGGAGTCCAGCAGAGCGCCGTGTTTCAAACGGTGGGAATTGTCGATGCCGTAGCGTCTGCAGAGCGCGTCGAGCGAATTCGGACCCATGGGATGCTTGCGGCGGGCGATCTGCAGCGTATCGACCACCTTGGTGTTCGGGATCGGCGGCCGCCCGAGGCGGGCGAGTTCCGCGTTGATAAAGCCCATATCGAAGGTAGCGTTATGCGCGATCCACAGCGCATCGCCGAAGAATTCGGCGATCTCGTCGGCAAGCGCGGCGAAGTTCGGCTTGTCCATCAGGGATTCGTCGCTGATGCCGTGGATGGCAAGTGCGTCCGGGTGCACCTTGCGGCCATCTGGATTGATGAACAGGTGGATGGTGCGGCCGGTCGGGAAATGATCCCTCAGCTCGACGCCACCGATTTCGATGATCCGGTCCTCACGCGAATCGAGGCCGGTGGTTTCCGTGTCGAAGATGATTTCCCGCATTCGCTACGCCTTCAATTGCATGAGTATCTCGCCGACACGCTGCCTTGCATGTTCAAGCCCCTGCCCCGTGTCGATGATGAAATCCGCCCGCCTGCGTTTTTCCGAATCAGGCATCTGACGAGAAAGAATCATCTGAAATTTTTCCTCTGTCATCCCGGGCCGTTCCATCACGCGTGCCTTTTGCACATCTGCATCGGCGGTGACGACGACAACCTTGTCGACACGCGCCTCGGCGTGGTTTTCATAGAGCAACGGTATGTCAAGCACCGTCACCGGTATGCCGGCCTTTTCAAAAGCCTCGACCTGCTCTCTCTCCTTGCGCCAGACGAGCGGATGAACGATCGCCTCGAGCGTCTTGAAGCCGGCTGGTTCGGCGGCAAGTTTCGCAGCCAGCCGGCTCCGGTCGACAACACCGTCCACGACGGCGCCGGGAAAAGCTGCTTCGATCGGCGCCACCGCCTCGCCACGATAGAGATCGTGGACGATGGCATCCGCGTCGATAACCGGCACGCCATGATCCCGGAACATCTGCGCCGTCGTCGATTTGCCCATGCCGATCGAACCGGTGAGGCCGAGCCGGATCATCTTAGTGGTGCCCCAGGTCGGCGACGATTTTTGCCCTGAGTTCCTCGGTCACGACAGGCCGGCGGCCGAACCATTTTTCAAAACCCGGCACTGCCTGATGCAGCAGCATGCCGAGCCCGTCTGTAATCCGCCGACCCTGCGCCTCCGCCTGCTGAAGGAAGGGAGTCATCAACGGCACGTAGACGATATCGGTGACCAGCCCGTCATCGGCCATCGGCGAGAAATCGATCTCCGGCGCTTCGCCGTCATCCATGCCGAGCGAGGTCGTGTTGACGAACAGGTTTGCGCCATCGAGGCGTTCGGCCAGTGCTGCGATCGGCGCGGCATGGATCCGTTCGCCAAATCGATCGGCAAGTTCCTGCGCGCGCTCGACGGTACGATTGAGAACATGGATTTCGGCGAAGCCGCGATCGCGAACGGCCTGGATGATCGCCCGGCTGGCGCCGCCAGCGCCGAGGATCACGGCGATGTCCTTCTTTCCATCCCAGCCCTGGGCTCGATCATCGAGATTGGCCAGGAAACCGTAACCGTCGGTATTGGTCGCGCGCAGCCGGCCTTCCTGCTTATAGAGGGTGTTGGCTGCCCCGAGTTCGCTGGCCAATTCATCCGGTTCGTCAGCAAGCGTGAAGGCTCGCTCCTTGTGCGGGATTGTCACATTGCCGCCGGCAAATTCCGACTCAGCCGATTTCAGTCGGCCGATGAAGGCGGCGAATTCATCCGGCGCGACATCGACGGCGCGGTAGCCGCCTGCGATCCCAAACATTTTCAGCCAGTATCCATGGATTATCGGCGAGCGGGAATGCTTGATCGGATGACCGCAGACGAAGGCCTGCGTTAACGATGTTTCACGTGAATCACGCATCGATGACACCCAGGTTGCGCAAGCCGGCCAGCAGCCTCAGCATCGGCAGGCCGAGAATGGTGAAATAGTCGCCTTCGATAGTCTCGAAGAGCTGGATTCCGGGACCCTCGAACTGATAGGCGCCGACGCTTTGCAGAATGCTTTCGCCCGCCATGTCCAGGTAGGTTTGCAGGAAGGACGGCGAGATCGTCCGCATGGTCATCACGGCGATCGACACGTCCGACCACAATATCGAACCCCCGAAGGCAATCGCCACACCGCAGTTGAGATGATGCGCCTCGCCCGACAAGGCGCGGATATGGTCACCTGCCTCGCCTATGCTCAGCGGCTTGTGGAACAGCCGCATGCCGAGCGACAAGACCTGGTCGGAGCCGATGACATAGGCGTCCGGATAGCGATCCGACACCCATTGCGCTTTCGCACGCGCGAGCTCGAGCGCAACATCCGGCGGCTTGGCGTAGCGTGTGGACAGACTAGCCTCTATGGCACGCTCGTCAATTTCCGCCGGGATCGATTCATATTGCAATCCCGCGTTTGTCATCAATGACTGCCGGGAGGCACTCTTGGAGGCAAGGATCAATTTGGCGTTCATCGCTATCGGTCCAGATTGCATCATCTCAGTCTCGGGCGCAGGGCGACGATAGCCGCGGCAGTTTCCTCAATCGATTTCCTGGTCACGTCGATGACCGGCCAGTTGTGACGCGCGCAGAGCTGCTTGGCATATTTCAGCTCCTCGGCAATCATCGACCGGTCCGTATAGGAATCCTGGTACCCGATCGCCGACCCTATCACGCGATTTTGCCGGACCTGTGAAATATGGTCGATCTGCGCGATCAGGCAAACGATCAATGGCTTGGTCGCGGCAAACAGTTTTTCCGGCAGCTTCAAACCGTTTACCACGGGGATGTTCGCCGTCTTGATGCCGCGATTGGCAAGATAGATCGCCGTCGGCGTTTTCGACGTGCGACTGATGCCGAGCAGCACGACGTCGGCTTCATCGATATCATGCGGCAGCTGACCATCATCATGGTCCATGGTGAAGTTGAGCGCTTCGATGCGCTTGAAATAGCCGGCGTTCAGCGCATGTTGTGCACCCACCCGGCGCCGCGACGGCGCACCCAGATAGGATTGGAAGATTTGCAGCACGGGCTCGATCACCGACACGCAGGGCACGCCCATCTCCCGGCAGGTCTGATCGATGACCGCCGCCAGTTCCTGATCGATGACGGTGTGCAGCACGATGCCGGGCGCGGCGTCGATCTCCGCCAGCACATCCGTCACCTGCTTGCGGTTCCGGACCAGCGGATAGACATGTTCCACCGCCATGCTGTCACCGAACTGCGATGCCGCGGCGCGGCCGGCCGCGATCAGAGTCTCGCCTGTCGAGTCAGAAATCAGATGCAGATGAAAGAACTTTTTCTTGTTTTCCACGCTATAGAGTCCGGCCTGTTGATGGCGGTGGACAAAGCACCGATTTCTTCCGTCCGATTTCCTCTGTCGGGGAAAACCTGCGATTTGTCCACAGCGCTTCGCCGCGCGGAGAGTTTTGCGCCGCGCCTGTGCAAAAATCCATTAACCGAAAGTTAACTCTATTGCATTCATGGATTATCCACAGCAGCCAGCCAAGAGCGACGCCTACTAGCCTCTTGAATCTCAAAACGGAATCCGAAAGCCACCTTATTTCCCACAGAGAGTTTCAGATAGAGTACACGTTGATGTCAGGGCGCAGGGGGCTCTGGAAAACAGACTGAGACACTTTAATCCTTGAATCTCACCGACTCTTAAGAAATAGCAAACCTTTATAGATCCTTTATTTTTTAAGAGGTGGGATGTGGAAAAGCCGAAACGGGCGATCATGGCGGTGCTGGAGGGCGAGACCGTCACGCCTCCGCCTGTCTGGCTGATGCGTCAGGCCGGTCGCTATCTTCCCGAATACCGGCAGACGCGATTGCAGGCGAAAACCTTCCTCGAGCTCTGTTACACGCCGGAGCTTGCGACAGAGGTGACGTTGCAGCCGATTCGGCGATATGGTTTTGATGCCGCGATATTGTTCTCCGATATCCTGGTCATTCCCGATGCCTTCGACCGCAATGTCCGCTTTGTCGAAGGAGAGGGGCCGAAACTTGATCCGATCGATGTCGCCGGTGTCGATGCACTGACCATGCCCGATATCGAAAAGCGTCTAGCACCCGTCTTCGAGACGGTGGCACGGCTCCGTTCGCTGCTGTCGGCCGAGACGACATTGCTTGGTTTCTGTGGGGCGCCCTGGACGATCGCCACCTACATGATTGCCGGCGAGGGAACGCCGGACCAGGCGCCGGCGCGGCTTTTTGCCTATCAGCATCCGAAAAGCTTCGAAAAGCTGCTGGCATTGATTGCGGAAGCCTCGGCACGTTATCTAGTGGCGCAGATCGATGCTGGCGCCGATGCAGTACAGATCTTCGATTCCTGGGCTGGCGTGCTGGGCGACCGGGAATTCGAAACTCATGCCGTCAAGCCTGTGCGCAAGATCATCGATGCCGTGCGGGCCGAGCGGCCGCAGGCCCGGATTATCGCTTTTGCCAAAGGCGCGGGCTTCAATCTGAAGACCTATCGGCAGGGCACGACGGCCGACTGCATCGGCCTCGATTGGACCGTACCGCTGGATTTCGCGGCCGAGCTGCAGAAGGCAGGCCCGGTGCAGGGCAATCTCGATCCGCTGCTGATGGCGGCGGGTGGCGCGGCGCTGGATGCTGGGGTGGATCGTATCCTTGAGCGACTTGGTCATGGGCCGCTGATCTTCAATCTCGGCCACGGAATCACGCCGCAGGCCGATCCGGCTAATGTGACACGGCTTCTGGACCGCCTTCGCGCCTATCGGGGGACTTGATCATGGCGACATCGCCTTCCCCCTCGGGAAGCAAGGCCTGGCTGCGCGCCGGCATCGGGCTCTCCGTTTTCGTCATCGTCATGGCTCTGATTGCGGCGCTCGATCCCGACAATCTCTATCTCTGGATCAAGGCTTTCCACATCATGGCGGTGATCGCCTGGATGGCTGGCCTCCTCTATCTGCCGCGGTTGTTCATCTATCACCTCGATACCAAATCCGGCTCGGAAGCGTCGGAACTATTCAAGCTGATGGAGGGCCGGCTCTACCGAATCATCATGACGCCGGCGATGATGCTCGCCTGGTTGCTCGGCCTTTATCTCGCCTGGACCGTGTTCCGCTTCCAAGGCGGTTGGCTGCATATCAAGCTTCTTGGCGTCGTGCTGCTGACTGCCGTGCATGTTTACTACGGCCGCAGCTATCGCGCTTTTCTACGCGATGAAAGACCTGGTAGTCAGCGCCATTGGCGGATCATGAACGAAGTGCCGGCGCTGTTGATGATTGTCATCGTGCTGATGGTGGTGTTGAAACCTTTCTGATATATCTTGCTAATCCACGGCATTTCTGGCAGACCGGTCTTGCGATGACGCAGACGAAGCATTATTTTTAAGACAGTGCTTCACCGCATCGCGGCGTGTCCCCATCCCCCTCGCACATGCCTTTCTCTCAGAACCGGTGTCGGTTTATCTCCCCCTACCCCAACACGTTGTGGTCCCCTTTATGGCTGAAATGAAGCTTCAGGAACTTAAGAATAAAACAGCAACCGATTTGCTTGCTTTCGCCGAATCAGTGGCCGTCGAAAACGCGAGTGTGATGCGCAAACAGGAATTGATGTTTGCGATCCTCAAGAATCTCGCCGCCCAGGAAGTTGAAATCATCGGCGAAGGCGTGGTCGAAGTGTTGCAGGACGGCTTCGGCTTCCTCCGCTCGGCCAATGCCAACTATCTCCCAGGTCCGGACGATATTTATATCTCTCCCTCGCAGATCCGCCGCTTCTCGCTGAAGACCGGCGACACGGTCGAAGGCCCGATCCGCAGCCCCAAGGAAGGCGAACGCTATTTCGCGCTGCTGAAAGTCAATACGATCAATTTCGAGGATCCCGAAAAGATCCGCCACAAGGTCCATTTCGACAATCTGACACCGCTCTATCCGAACGAGCGCTTCAAGATGGAACTGGATATCCCCACCAACAAGGACATGTCGCCGCGCGTCATCGATCTCGTGGCGCCACTCGGCAAAGGCCAGCGCGGCCTGATCGTTGCGCCGCCGCGCACCGGTAAGACGGTGCTCCTGCAGAACATCGCCCATTCGATCACGGCGAATCACCCCGAATGCTATCTGATCGTGCTGCTGATTGACGAACGTCCGGAAGAAGTGACGGACATGCAGCGCTCGGTGCGCGGCGAGGTCGTCTCCTCGACCTTCGACGAGCCGGCGGTGCGCCACGTCCAGGTCGCCGAAATGGTTATCGAAAAGGCCAAGCGCCTGGTCGAGCATGGCCGCGACGTTGTCATCCTGCTCGATTCGATCACCCGTCTCGGCCGCGCCTACAACACCGTCGTACCGTCCTCCGGCAAGGTGCTGACCGGCGGTGTCGACGCCAATGCCTTGCAGCGGCCGAAGCGGTTCTTCGGCGCCGCGCGCAACATCGAAGAAGGCGGTTCGCTGACGATCATTGCAACCGCGCTGATCGACACCGGCAGCCGCATGGACGAAGTCATCTTCGAAGAATTCAAGGGCACCGGCAACTCGGAAATCGTGCTCGACCGCAAGGTCGCCGACAAACGCATCTTCCCGGCTATGGACATCCTCAAGTCCGGCACCCGCAAGGAAGACCTGCTGGTTCCGCGCCAGGATCTGCAGAAGGTCTTCGTGCTCCGCCGCATTCTCGCGCCGATGGGCACGACCGATGCGATCGAATTCCTCATCGACAAGCTCAAGTCGACGAAGAACAACGGCGATTTCTTCGATTCGATGAATACCTGATTTTGATCTTCCACTTCGGCCCGGCATCCCACGCGAAAGCGGCTTGAGATGCCGGGCCGTTTCGTTTATGGACCCCACTCCTTCGTGCGATCACCGGATTTCTGACGCTTGAGCTTCATATTGCCGCTACCTCTCGCGCCTAAAAGCATGTCTCCCGAAAGTGGTAACCGGGTTCGGGAGACGCGCAAAAATGAAGAGCTAAAGCGCCGGGAGCGAATCCCGGAGATCGCGACGCGCTTTAGAGTCACTATTTTTGGCATGCTGACGCAGAACGCATACCGCGCTTCTGGAAAAGCATGCCTGGGGTAAAACATGTCGCGTGCTCAAGACACGATCTATGCTCTGTCGAGTGGCGCGCCGCCATCGGGCGTCGCCATGATCCGGATTTCCGGACGCGACGCAGACATGGCGCTTGAGGCTATGTGCGGTCCGCTGCCCCAGCCAAGAATAGCGAGCCTTCGCCGGATTCGTGACCAGGACGGCAATGTCATCGACAAGGGCGTCGTCCTGGTTTTCCCGTCGCCCAATTCCTTCACCGGCGAGGACTGTGCCGAACTCCAGCTTCACGGCGGACGTGCCGTTATCAACGCCGTTCTGGCGCGGCTGGCTCAGCTCGGCTTGCGCATGGCCGAGGCCGGTGAGTTCTCCCGTCGCGCCTTTGAGAATGGCAAGCTGGATCTTGTGGAGATCGAAGGTCTGGCCGATCTGATTGCCGCAGAAACCGAGATGCAGCGCCGTTTGGCGATCGAGCAGAGCGACGGCCGACTGTCGGCGCTCTATCAGGGCTGGATGCGGCAACTGACCCGGGCGCGGGCGCTGATAGAAGCGGCCCTGGATTTTCCGGAAGAAGACGATATCCCCGGCGATGTCAGCGACAGCGTCTGGGAACAAGTTTCCGGCCTGGCTGACGACATTCGCGATCATCTTGGACAGCAGAAGTCGGCCGAGATCATTCGGGACGGTTTCAAAGTGGTCATCGCCGGCCGGCCAAACGCCGGAAAATCAAGTCTCCTCAATGCCTTGGCTCGGCGCGATGCGGCAATCGTCACCGCTCTCCCCGGAACCACGCGCGATATCATCTCCGTGGACATGAATATTGGTGGTTTTCTCGTGACGCTCACCGACACGGCGGGTCTGCGCGAAACCGCCGATGTCATCGAAGTCGAAGGTATCCGCCGCACGCGCCGCTCATTGCAAGGCGCCGATCTGGTGCTTTTGTTGAAGGATATCCGTGACACTGGCCCCGATGAAGAAATTGGTGTACAGGCTGCCGTCGAGAGAATTGTGACGAAGGTCGATCTGGCAGAGAATCACCCTGGCGCGATGGATAGCGCCGGTGCCGCAGCAGCGATCTCTACATTGACTGGCGAAGGAATCGATTCACTTACGAAACGAATCCTGGCGCATGTCGAACGCGCTACGAGCATGCCGGGTGGCGCCACAGTGGTTCGGGAACGCCAGGCGGCGTTGTTGCGGGAAGCCCTGGAAATCCTCGAGAGGAGCGTCAGGGACCACGCACTGAATATCGAAGTCAGGTCCGAGTATTTGCGGCAGGTATCGCATATCCTCGGGAAGCTGACTGGGTTTGTCGACGTCGAAGAGCTGCTCGGGGTGATTTTCTCGGAGTTCTGCATCGGAAAGTGATCGGCGATCCATTTCGCGTGAGACCTCATGTGTGGGCTCGCAGAAGGACAGTGATATGAATACGCATTTTGATGTCATCGTCGTTGGGGGCGGTCACGCGGGCAGCGACGCCGCCGCGGCTGCGGCTCGATTCGGAGCCAGAACGGCTTTGATCACCCATAAGCGCGAGACGATCGGCGTCATGTCCTGCAATCCAGCCATTGGTGGATTGGGAAAAGGTCACCTTGTCAGGGAAGTCGATGCGCTCGACGGTGTGATGGGGCGCGTCGCCGATGCAGCGGGTATCCAGTTTCGCATGCTGAACCGGCGCAAGGGTCCCGCGGTCCGTGGCCCACGGACGCAGGCGGACCGAAAGCTCTATCGTCTCGCCATGCAATCGACCCTCTCCGAATATCAGAATCTGGAGATCGTCGAGGGTGATGTTTATGATCTTCGTATCGCCGACGGTTCGATCAACGGTGTCGTGCTCGCGGATGGCCGCGAATTTGGGTGCCGTTCCGTTGTCCTGACGACGGGCACATTTCTGCGTGGCTTGATTCATATCGGAGATCGCAAGATTCCGGCTGGCCGCGTTGGAGAGGATCCTTCTCTAGGCCTTTCAGGCACGCTTGCGCGGGCTGGATTTTCCCTGGCGCGGTTGAAGACGGGCACTCCGGCGCGCCTGGACGGCAAGACGATCGACTGGGATTCTGTCGGGCGCCAAGGCGCTGATGACGATCCCATCCCGTTTTCGTTCATGACCGAAACGATTGTCAATCGAAAGATCGAGTGCGGTGTGACGAGAACGACTCCGGAGACCCACAAAATCATCTCGGAGAATATCGGTCGCTCGGCGATGTATTCCGGGCAGATCGAGGGCATCGGTCCTCGCTATTGCCCGTCGATCGAGGACAAGATCGTTCGCTTCGGCGAGCGCGACGGGCATCAGATCTTCCTGGAGCCGGAAGGACTGGATGACGATACCGTTTATCCGAACGGGATCTCCACCTCGCTGCCTGAGGACGTTCAGGAGGCCTTTATCCACACCGTTCCGGGGCTGGAAAAAGTTCGAATTCTACAGCCGGGCTACGCTATCGAATATGATCATGTCGATCCGCGAGAGCTCCATTTCTCCCTCGAAACGAAACGGCTGGCCGGGCTTTTTCTCGCCGGCCAGATCAACGGCACGACTGGCTATGAAGAGGCCGCAGCCCAAGGCCTGGTCGCTGGATTGAATGCAGCGCGCAAGGCCGGTGGGTCGGATGCGATCGAATTCAGCCGGACACAGTCCTATATCGGCGTGATGATCGATGATTTGACGTCGAAGGGTGTTTCGGAGCCCTATCGCATGTTCACGTCCCGGGCGGAATATCGTCTGTCGCTGCGCGCCGACAATGCGGATCAGCGCCTGACGCCGCTCGGCGTCGAGCTCGGCATTGTCAGCCATGAGCGGCGAGAGAAATTCGAAATCTGGGCCGAAGAGCTCGATTGGGCGCGGGACTATGCGCAAAATGTCGCTCTGACGCCAAAGCAAGCGGCGGCATTCGATCTCAAGCTGAACCAGGATGGACAGAGACGGTCGGCCTATGATCTTCTGTCCTATGCGGATATCGATTTCGTCCGGATTGCGTCAATCTGGCCTGATCTGCAGAAAACATCCCGGCGCGTTCGAGAGGCGCTGGAGATCGAAGCCGCCTATCATGTCTATATGGACCGCCAGGCTTCGGACATTGCTCAGGTCAAGCGAGAAGAAAGCCGCAGAATTCCCGATACTCTTGATTTCGCCGCGTTGTCAGGGTTGTCAAACGAACTAAAGCAGAAGTTGCAACGGCACAAGCCGGCAAATATTTCGCAAGCGTCTCGAATTGACGGCATGACGCCTGCCGCGATATCGCTTCTCTTGGTGGCGATACGCCGTCAAGGCGACGAGCGGATCGCCTCCTGATTGCAACATTTGAGAGTCTGATCCTAGTGACAACCGTAATGAGTGTTTCACGTGAAACGCGGGACCGCTTGGAGCGTTTTGCGGCGCTGTTTCAAAAATGGTCGCGCAGCATAAACTTGGTCGCTTCTTCGACGCATGCCGAGCTTTGGGATCGGCATATTCGCGACAGCTTACAGATTTATGCGCTGTCGCCCGGCGCATTCTCCTGGGTTGATCTGGGCAGCGGCGGCGGCTTTCCTGGAATAATTACTGCCATTTGCCTCGCCGAACTCGGCGACGGTTGGGTCCACCTGGTCGAAAGCAACCACAAGAAGGCGTCCTTTCTCAGAATGGCGCTGCTTGAAACAGGCGCTCGAGGTTCCGTTCATTCGACAAGAATTGAAACGGCTACGGAATTGCTCCCGTCTTGCGATCGTGTTTCGGCGCGGGCGCTCGCAGACCTGGATAGTCTTTGCGAATTTATTGAACCTTGGGCGACGCGAAATCAGAATCTCAAGGCATTTTTTCATAAAGGCCGGGATTACCGGCGCGAAGTCGAAATTTCGCATAGGCGCTGGAAATTCGATCTGGTAGAACATTCCAGTGTGATTGAAAGCGACTCTGTCATCCTTGAGATCAGCGATCTCACACGGAAGTCAATGTAATCGGTGGGCGGTATGAGAAAGAATCGTATCATTACCATCGCCAATCAGAAGGGTGGCGTCGGTAAAACGACGACGGCCATCAATCTGGCGACTGCGCTGGCGGCGATTGGCGAGAGTGTCCTTATTGTTGATCTGGATCCTCAGGGGAATGCCAGTACCGGTCTCGGCATCAATCGGCGGGACAGAAAGCTGTCGACCTACGATCTGCTTGTGGGCACACATAGCATAGCCGAAGTGGCGATTGCGACCGTGGTTCCCAATCTCTTCATTGCAGCATCCACGATGGACCTCCTTGGTGTTGAAATGGAGATCGGTCGTGAGAGCGACCGTGTATTCCGGCTCAAAAAGGCGCTCGCGGGCGGTGGCGCGGAGGCCTACGACTATATTCTAGTAGATTGTCCTCCCTCGTTCAATTTGCTGACAATGAATGCCATGGCCGCGGCGCAGTCGGTTCTGGTGCCGCTGCAATGCGAATTTTTCGCGCTTGAGGGCCTTAGCCAGCTGCTGGAAACCATCGATCAAGTACGGCAGACGGTCAATCCAACGCTGGATATCCAGGGCATCGTGCTGACAATGTTCGATGCCCGTAACAATCTGGCGCAACAGGTTGTTTCGGATGTACGAGAACATCTCGGTGAAAAGGTCTATCACACGCTGATCCCCAGAAATGTCCGCGTCTCCGAGGCTCCCTCCTATGGCAAGCCGGCGATCCTCTACGATCTCAAATGTGCCGGCAGCCAAGCCTATCTTCAACTCGCGTCGGAAGTCATTCAGCGAGAACGGCAGAGCAAAGCTGCCTGATTTGATTCACCTCCGAAATAACTGGTGCATGCGTTATGAACGATGATCCCTCAAAACGCCGTCTCGGCCGTGGACTTGCCGCACTCATTGGAGAGATGGACCAGCCGTTGACAGCGGCTCCAGGCCGTCCCGCGATCAGCGCGGACCGCAAGGTTCCGATCGAACTGATCAGCCGTAATCCGAAGAACCCGCGAAAGAATTTCTCCGAGGACGAATTGCAGGATCTGGCGTCTTCGATCCGGCAGCACGGGATTGTGCAGCCGGTCGTGGTGCGTACGGTCGGCGACAGTAAATACGAGATCATCGCTGGCGAGCGCCGCTGGCGCGCGGCCCAGCTGGCGGGGCTTGTCGAAATTCCGGTGATCATTCGCGATGTCGATGATCGCACGGCGCTCGAACTTGCAATTGTCGAAAACGTTCAGCGCTCCGACCTCAATCCGGTCGAAGAGGCGATGGGCTACGAACAGTTGATTGCAGAGCATGGCTACACGCAGAATGATCTTGGCGAAATCATCGGCAAGAGCCGGTCGCATGTCGCCAACAGCTTACGGTTGTTGAAACTGCCGGATCCCGTGCGCCAGATGCTGTTCGACGGTAGCCTTTCCGCCGGTCACGCACGCGCTCTGATCCCGACGTCCGATCCTGTGGCGCTGGCCAAGGCGATCGTCAACAAGGGGCTTTCCGTGCGCGATGCCGAGCGGCTGGCGCAGAACGACATCAAGGCGCAGAGCAATCCCGCCGGCACCGAACCCAAAGCGCCGGAAAAGGATGCCGATACGATGGCGTTGGAGCGCGATCTTTCCAACCGGCTCGGCCTGCAGGTCAAGGTGTCCCACAACGGCGAGGGCGGACGCCTGGTGATTGCCTATAAGTCCCTGGAACAGTTGGAGCAGATCTGCCGACTGCTTGAGCGAGTCTGATAGCGGATCGTATTGATCTATAGAATCGAACTGTGCCCGGGCTGGATGCGGTTTCCCTTGCCGCGTCAGCGACGGGTACTCTTGTTTCTCTCGGCAATCAACGTGGTCGCGAGCAGGGTTTGCATCGCGATCGTATCTTCCAGGGCGGCGCGCTGGCGTGTCTGCAGGATGGCAGACTGCAGCCGGTTGAGTTCGATGGAAATGGCCGTGGATGTCCAATTCCGCAGCGCGTTCTCGATGATCGGGCGACGTCGGAAATGCAGCGATCGCGCGTGTTGGTTCAGTGCATCGCCTGTGGAGATTTTCCGGGCATCCATGTCGGAGCGCATTACGTCCAGCAACTGAAATTGTCTCTGGCAGCCCTGGAGAATCAGGAACACGCTGGTTTTCGAGGCGATGACTTTCTGCGTGGCATGCAGGAAGCCGGCTTTATCACCCTGGAGAATGGCGTCAACGGCGTCATCGGTGGAAATGGCGCTGGCATCGCCAATGATATCAAGCACATGCTGCAGTTTGATGATAGGCTCGCCCATGGCGTAGAGCGCGAGCTTGCGGATTTCACCACGGGAAGCGATGCGATCCCCGCCGAGACTTTCCAGGAGAGACTGCCGGGCGTCCGAATCGATTCGCAGCTGAAACGAAGTTAGTTCTTCGTCGATCAAAGCGTTCAGGCTCTTCGTGTCGTCGGCGTAACAGGGTATGGCGACCGCGGCGTGACCACTCTCGGCGGCCCTTCGCAGATTGGCACCCTTCTTCAGGTCGCCGGCCTCGATGATGATCCAGGCATTTTCCGGCGCCTTCTCGGAGAGTGCCGCGAGCGCCTCCGACAGGTTCTTGTCGGCGCCGGCGCCTTTGATCCAGATGAGTTTCTCGCCGCCGAACAAGCCGGTCGAATAGGCTTCATCGAATAGACGGCCGGGGTCACCGGCCAGGTCCGATGCGTCGAGGCGCATGAAGGAAAAGGCGTCGTCGGTGCTGACGCCTGTGATCTTGACGAGTTCGCCGGCGCGTTCGGAAACCAGGCCCCGATCAGGGCCGTAGACCAGGAAGATGCGATAATCGCGGGCGCGCCGCTTCACGAATTGGTCGAATTCGTGGGCCTTGATCTCCGCCATGCGTCAAAATCCAGAAAAACCAGGTGGTTCGTCAGCGCGACATCCAGACCGCGAGGTCGGCGCGGATGAGTTCGGCGAGTTCGCGAGCGGAGCGGTCTTCGGCATCCTTGATGGCGCGCAGCTTGGCATATTGCTGGCCGGGGAAGTCGACGAGCGCCACGGAAGAACGATGGCCGGTGCGCAGGACTTCGCCGGTGGAAATGCGCTTCAGCGTGAAATCTGCCTTCAACACCAGACGGCCGGCGCGCGGCAGATCAGTGGTCAGGTCGAGCAGCACGCCGACATTGCGTTCGACGAGCTTGATATCGACCTGATATTCCGGGTTGGCGGGCTCGCCGGCGCCGCCGGATGTCAGGAAGATCAGATCGTTGCGCAGTTGCAGTTCGACACGCGTGTCCGCTTCCGAAAACACGATCGATTTCAGCGCCGGATCCACCTTGCTATCCGTGGCATAAAGCGGTCGCACGGTGCAGCCGCTCACCAGCAGCAGAAGCGGCAGGACCAGCGCCGCCAGGAGAGTTTTTGCGCCGGACCGGACTTTCAGCTCAAACCACGACATTCACGATCCTCTGCGGAACCACGATGATCTTCTTCGGCATCTTTCCGTCCAGCGCGGAACGGACGCTGTCGAGCGCCAACACTGCTTCTTCGACCGAACTTTGATCCGCATCGCGCGCGATTGTCAAATCCGCCCGCTTCTTGCCGTTGATCTGCACCGGCAGCGTGATGACGTTTTCAGCCACCAGCGCTTCGTCATAGGCGGGCCAGCCGGCTTCGCAGACCATGCCGGTATTGCCGAGCAGGCCCCAGCACTCTTCGGCCAGATGCGGCGTCATCGGCGCAACAAGGCGGACCAGGATTTCCACGGCCTCTCGGGCGGCTGCGATTGTCACCGCGTCCGCCTTGCCGGAGGCAACCTGGGTCAGGGGTGCCGCAAGGGCATTGACCAGTTCGTAGATGCGGGCGACGGCCTTGTTGAAGCCCAACCGCTCATAGTCATATCCGACAGCCTTCAGCGTCTTGTGGGCAATCTGCGAGATGGCCAGCGCTTCGCCATCCTGAGCCGGCTTGCTTTGTACGCCCCTCAAAACGTCGGCCGCTTCGGAGACCAGCCGCCAGACGCGCTGGACAAAACGGTGCGCGCCCTCGACGCCGGCCTCGGTCCAGATCACGTCGCGATCGGGCGGCGAATCGGACAGCACGAAAAAGCGAGCCGTATCAGCACCATAGGAGCCGATAATGTCGTCGGGATCGACGACGTTCTTCTTCGACTTCGACATCTTTTCGATCGAGCCGATGGCGATCGGCTCGCCGGTGTCCATATGCGAGGCGATGCGCTTGCCGTCGATCTCGTCGACCTTGACGAAGGCCGGCTCGATCCATTCGCGGCCATGGCCTTCGCCGCGGCTATAGGTCTCGTGCACGACCATGCCCTGGGTGAACAGGCCCTTGAACGGCTCGTCGAGACCGACATGGCCGGTCTCGCGCATGGCGCGGGTGAAGAAGCGCGAATAGAGCAGGTGCAGGATCGCATGCTCGATGCCGCCGATATATTGGTCGACCGGCAGCCAGGCATTGGCGACGGCAGGGTCGGTCGGCGCATCTTCCCAGGGCGCGGTGAAGCGGGTGTAATACCAGGAGGAATCGACGAAGGTGTCCATCGTGTCGGTTTCACGACGCGCGTCGGCGCCGCATTGCGGGCAGGCGACGTGGCGCCAGGTCGCATGGCGATCGAGCGGATTGCCGGGCTTTTCGAAGTCGACATCGTCAGGCAGTTTGACCGGCAAGTCCTTCTTCGGCACTGGCACGACGCCGCAGACTTCGCAATGGATGACCGGAATCGGGCAGCCCCAATAGCGCTGACGCGAAATGCCCCAGTCGCGCAGGCGGAAATTCACCTTGCGTTCGCCTTGCGGCTGGTCGTGGATGAAATGACTGGCCAGGCGATTGGCAACCTCTTCGAAGGCGGCATCTGTGGTCATGCCGTCGAGGAAACGCGAATTGATCATTACGCCGTCGTCGACATAGGCGGTGTCGGTGACCTTGAACTCGTCCTTGTTGCCATCCTTCGGCATCACCACCGGCACGACCGGCAGGCCGTATTTGTTGGCGAAATCGAGGTCGCGCTGGTCGCCCGACGGGCAGCCGAAAATGGCGCCCGTGCCATATTCCATCAGCACGAAATTGGCGATGTAGACCGGAATCTGCCAGTCGCGGTCGAAGGGATGCAGCACGCGGATGCCGGTGTCGACACCCTTTTTCTCGGCTGTCTCCAAGGCAGCGACCGACGTGCCGGAACGGCGGCATTCCTCGCAGAACTCGGCGATCGCCGGATCGCGCTCGGCGGCAGCCTTGGCGACCGGGTGATCAGCCGAGATGGCCAGAAAGGAGGCGCCGAACAGTGTGTCCGGGCGGGTCGTATAGACCATGATGTCGCGGAGATCGCCGATCGTGTTGCTCGGCACCGTCTCCCAGCGAACGGTCAGGCCTTCGGAGCGGCCGATCCAGTTCTTCTGCATCAGCCGGACCTTTTCCGGCCATTGGTCGAGCGTGTCGAGCCTGTCCAGCAGATCCTGGGCGAAGGCGGTGATCTTGAAGAACCATTGCGTCAGCTCGCGCTGCTCGACCAGCGCGTCGGAGCGCCAGCCGCGGCCATCGATGACCTGCTCGTTGGCGAGCACGGTCATGTCGACTGGGTCCCAATTGACCTTGGAATTCTTGCGATAGACCAGGCCCTTTTCCATCATGTCGAGGAAGAGATGCTGCTGGCGGTGATAGTAGTCGACGTCGCAAGTGGCGAATTCGCGCGACCAATCCAGCGAAAGTCCCATGGATTTCAGCTGCTTGCGCATGGCGGCGATGTTGTCGTAGGTCCAGGATTTCGGATGGACCTTGTTCTTCATCGCCGCGTTTTCGGCCGGCATGCCGAAGGCGTCCCAGCCCATGGGATGCAGCACGTTGAAGCCGCGGGCGCGCTTGTAGCGGGCGACGACATCGCCCATGGCATAGTTGCGCACATGGCCCATATGGATGCGGCCCGACGGATAGGGAAACATTTCGAGGACGTAATATTTTTCACGCGGGTCGGTGTTATCGGTTTCGAAGACTTTCGCCTCGGCCCAATGCTGCTGCCAGCGCGGTTCGACCTCGCGCGGATTATAACGTTCTGATGCCATGTGATGCTGTCCGGAACCCAGAATTCTCGAATAAATTTGGGGCTGACCTTCATCATGAAAGCCGCGTCGCGTCAAGTTTTTCGGCGGAATGGATCGGCCCGGTCTTGGCAATCATATGGTGGTTCCGCTACGGAGAAACCAGAAGTTTTGGAGTATGACATGTCGGTCGTCGAACAGTTCAACGAAGTCAAGGCGAGGATGGAAAAGGCCGCGGAAGAGGCGGGACGCCAGGATCGCGCCGACCTCGTCGCGGTGACAAAGACATTCTCCGCCGAGCATATCCTGCCGGTGCTCGAAACCGGCCATCGGCTCTATGGCGAAAACCGGGTGCAGGAAGCCGAAGGCAAGTGGCCGGAGCTCAAACAGCGCTTTCCGGATATCGAACTGCATCTGATCGGCCCGCTGCAATCCAACAAGGCGGCGGATGCAGTGGCGCTGTTCGACGTCCTCGAGACGGTCGACCGCGAGAAGATCGTCCGCGCCATCAAGGCGGAGATCGACAAGCAGGGCAAGGCGCCAAAACTCTATGTCCAGGTCAATACCGGCCTGGAGCCGCAGAAGGCGGGGATTGCCCCGGATGACACGCTCGCTTTTGTCACATTCTGCCGCGACGAACTTTCCCTCAGAATTGAAGGGCTCATGTGCATTCCGCCGGCGGATGAAAATCCGGGGCCGCATTTCGCCCTGCTTGGCAAGCTGGCGCGAGAATGCGGTGTAGCGAAACTGTCCATGGGCATGTCGGGGGATTTCGAGACGGCGATCGGTTTCGGTGCGACCAGCGTGCGGGTCGGATCGGCAATTTTTGGGCATAGATAGGTGAAATATGGGCGAGAGCGTGATTGTAGATAGCTCAGTTACCTTTACTCTCACGCCGGACGATTTCGTTCGAGCCTATCAGCTGGCCATGATCAAGCGCTACCGGCAGCCGCGGACTTGGCTGCGGTACGGGGTCTGGTTTGTCGGGGTACTGGCACTTGTCGTGCTGTCGAACAACAAACTCATCCAAAATCCCGTCTTCTTCATCACCGTCTTTGCAATAGGCATATGTCTCAGGCTGCTCTTATGGTACTTCGTTTTCGTTCCATCAAATGCGCGCAAACGGTTTTCTGAAAGCAAGGCATTTCTTGGCCTAATCACGTATTCCTGGTCTGAGCAGGAAATACAGTTCTTGGGCGAACTCAGCAGCGCTCGACTTCCGTGGAAGGACATGGCCGATCACGCGGAAAACGACGGTATGCTGTTGTTCTATCCAACGCCGCAAGTCATGCATATCGTGCCGAAGCGAGCTTTCACTGAGGCTCAGATCGCGGATGTAATTAACTGTGCCTCTGCAAATATGGATTGGTAGCGGTTTGTCCGCTTTCATCCACCCTCATCGAGGTGACCATGCGCGATGGACCCTTCGAGGCCCCATTCCGCTTCGCGTCATGGGGCGCCTCAGGGTGAGGGGAGATTGGGGTGCTAGCAGTGCCACAAGCACTCTCGCAGCAAGGGGGAGATTGGGGCACTTACGGCGCCACACACTCGCCCTCACCCTGAGGCGCTTTTTTGACGCAGTCGGAAAAGCCTCGAAGGGTCCGTGCCAACCTCAAAACGCTGCTGGGAGGCCGCCCCTACACTCCAGTCGGCATCTGCCGCACGAAGCGCTGCTCCGGCAGATCGAACCCCCATTGCGTTCCCTGCCATTCCTCGGCCAATTCAAAGCCGAAGGACTCATAAAGCTTCCGCGCTGCATTCAGCCCTCTGAACGTCCAGAGATGAATTTCCGGAAATCCCTGCGCATCACAGAATTTCATCGCTTCCGCCACCAGCTTTCGCCCGGTGCCCGTCCCACGCAAATCGTCCTCGACGATCACCCAGCGCAAATGCGCCTTGCCTTCGCCTAGGTCCTCACCATCAATGGCGATCGATCCCTTGATCTGGCTGGCCTCTACCGCAAGCCACATCTGGTTGCCGGGGCGGCCGAGACGGGGGATGAAATCGGCAAGGCCGTCGGCGATCTTGGCTTCGAAGACCGGCGGGAAATTCCAGTCGTGGGCATAATAGCGGCCATGCATTTCAGCGATCCGGCCAATAGCCCCCGGCAGGAAGCCGGTGACGATCTCAATCTTTCTGCCCGTGTCCGCTGCTTCACCACCGCGCGTCATGCTAAGCGCGCCGGCATAGGCGGAAAGTCCACCGATCACCCGCGTCCGGGCGCTGTCCTCTAGTGAACTCAGCGCGCGGTCGACAAGCGCATTGGCGTATCGGTCGATCTCGCCGAGCAGCGTTCTGCCGGGCGGGGTAAGCGCCAGGAGCTTGGCGCGACCATCGGTCTCGCTTGCGATTTCCGAGATCAGTCCGCGATCGACGAGCCGTGCCAGCATGCGGCTAACGGTGGATTTCTCCAATCGCAGCGTCTGGCCGAGTTCTCCGGCCGTCAAACCATCATGATTGCCGATTTCGATAATGGCATGCACAGCGGATGGCGAAAGATCGGTTTCGGCCAGCGTCGGCCGCATGAAGCCGAGGTCGCGCACCATGCGGCGGGAGGCATCGCGGACGGAAAGGATATCGGCACGGGTCAGGGCGGCATTCACGGCAGGACCTCGAATATAGTTGTATATTACAACTATATTCGAGGCGGTAATGTCTGACAAGAGCGTACTGCAAATCCTCGCATCGGCTTGAAAACCCGGATGTTGCGGACTAAGAGACGCCAGCCTCAACTCCAACCTTCAGAAAGTCTGGCAATGTCACGCACGCTTTTTCTGCTGCCCGGTGACGGCATCGGCAAGGAAACCATGGCGGAAGTCCGCAAGATCATCGCCGCGATGAACGAAAAGTTCGGCGCGGGTTTCGAGACCGATGAAGGTCTCGTCGGCGGCTCGGCCTATGATGCGCATGGCAAGGCGATTTCGGAAGAGGATATGGCCAAGGCGCTCGCCGCCGATGCGGTTCTGTTCGGCGCCGTCGGCGGCCCGAAATGGGATGGCGTGCCCTATGACGTGCGGCCCGAGGCCGGGTTGCTCCGGCTGCGCAAGGATCTGGCGCTGTTCGCCAATCTGCGCCCGGCGATCTGCTATCCGGCGCTCGCCAACGCTTCTTCGCTCAAGCCCGATGTGGTCGAAGGCCTCGACATCCTCATCGTCCGCGAATTGACCGGTGGCGTCTATTTCGGCTCGCCGAAGGAGATCATCGATCTCGGCAACGGCCAGAAGCGCGGCATCGATACCCAGGTCTATGACACATTCGAGATCGAACGTATCTCGTCGGTTGCCTTCGAGCTGGCGCGCACGCGGGGCAACAAGGTCTGCTCGATGGAAAAACGCAATGTCATGAAGTCGGGCGTGCTGTGGAACGAGGTCGTGACCCAGACGCACAAGGCGAAATATCCTGATGTGCAGCTCGACCACATGCTCGCCGATGCCGGCGGCATGCAGCTCGTCCGCTGGCCGAAACAGTTCGACGTCATCGTCACCGACAACCTGTTCGGCGATATGCTCTCCGACATCGCCGCCATGCTGACCGGCTCGCTCGGCATGCTGCCGTCGGCATCGCTCGGCGCCCCCGATCCGAAGACCGGCAAGCGCAAGGCGATGTACGAGCCGGTGCATGGTTCGGCGCCCGACATTGCCGGCCAGGGTATCGCCAACCCGATCGCCATGATCGCCTCGTTTGCCATGTGCCTGCGCTATTCCTTCAACATGATCAAGGAAGCCGACACGCTGGAAAAGGCCATCGCCAATGTGCTCGACGAGGGCATCCGCACCGGCGACATCATGTCGGAAGGTGCCAAGAAGGTCGGCACAACCGAGATGGGCGATACGATCCTGGCGGAATTCCTCAAACTCTCTGCTTGATTTGCCGGAAGGCCGACGCATATCTCTGGAATGACAGAGAAAAAGCCCGGTCTTCTTGCACTCTACAGAGATCGCTATCGCGCCACGCAAGCGGAGCATCGGCCTGTGCCGGTGCTCTTTCCATTCCTGGCGGCTGTTGTTCTGGTGGCCGCTGCCTTCCTGTTCCTGGATCCGATCGCAGTTCGGCTCTATGGCCACTGGCCGGCCTGGCTCGCCGATCCTGCCGCGCATGTGACGGATGTCGGCCGTTCGTGGTGGATACTCACGCTGGCAACGTTGGTGGTTGTCGGTGCCTGGGCTTTTCAAAAATTGTCAAAGAGTGCGCGCGGCGGACAGATTGCGGCGCGCCTCATTCCGATCGCCATCTATATCCTTGTCTCGGTTGGCCTTGCCTCCCTGATCGTCAACACGGTCAAGCGGGTGATCGGGCGGCCGAGACCCGTGCTCTTTGCCGAGGATGGGCTGTTTTCCGTGCACCCCCTGAGCTGGAATTTCAACCTGGAGAGCTTTCCATCGGGTCATTCGACGGTGAATGGCGCGCTGTTCATGGCGCTGTCGCTGCTTTTTCCGCGCTTTCGCTGGCCGCTGCTGGTTTTGGGTTTTTGCTTCGCATTGACGCGCGTCTTCGTCGGCGCGCATTTTCCAAGTGACGTTACGGCGGGCTTTGCCTTCGGCATGTGGTTTTCGTTTGCCATGGCCTTGCTGTTTTCCCGCTTTGGCATCCTGTTTGACGGCAGCGGTGGAAAACTGTTGGTGCGGACATGAAAAACCCGGCGCAATCGCTCGCGCCGGAAAAGTCTTGGGCAGGGGAACGAACTCAGATCGTATGGATGTTGTTGTTCTTCGTCTCGCGCAGGAAGAGCGTGCCGATCACCAGGCTCATGACTGCGATGACGATCGGATACCAGAGACCGTAGTAGATATCGCCCTTCGCGGCGCTGAGCGCGAAGACGATCGCTGGAASCAAGCCGCCGAACCAGCCATTGCCGACATGATAGGGCAGCGACATGCCGCTATAGCGGATGCGGGTCGGGAACATCTCCACCAGCATGGCCGCGATCGGGCCGTAGACCATGGTCACATAGATCACCAGCACGAAGAGGATGGCGATGCACTGGAACCAGTTGATTTGCGCCGGATCGGCATAGATCTTGAATTCGCCGCCGCCCGGCACTTTGTAGACGGGAAGGCTGGCTACGCCATTGAGGTCCGCGGCAGTCATGATCTTCTCGCGGATCAGTTTGGCGGCCGACATGGTTTCCGGCGCCACGGCCCTGACCTTGGCCTCGTCGAGGTCGAGTTCTGGATTGGCGGCGAGGAAGGCGGCGATCTTCGGCTCAGCCACCTGGGCAGGAGCGCGGGTTAGCGGATAGCCTGCGGTCTTGAGCGCCGTGAACGCAGCTTTCTCGAACTTGGCCGTGTTGGCCTTGGCGTCGCCGCCTGTGTTGACGAAACTCGGGATTGTCGCATCGCCGATCTTGACGGAGGCCACCGTGCCGGCTGCGGCTGGCACCACGGCATAGGAGACCGAGTTCTTGGCAAGGAAGGCAGTCGCCACGTCGCACGACGTGGTGAACTTGCTGGTGCCGGTCATGTTGAACTGGAACGAGCAATCTGCCGGATCGGCGGTCACCGTCGCATGGATATTCTGCTGGGCGGTGTAGAGCGCGGGATTGCCGGCCCAGGTCAGCGCCTTGAACAGCGGGAAATAGGTCACGGCGGCAAGCAGCAGGCCGAGCATGATGATCGGCTTGCGGCCGATCTTGTCTGACAGCCAGCCGAACACGACGAAGAAGATCGCGCCGAGGCCGAGCGCCACAGCGACCATGATGTTGGCCGAGGCGAGGTCGATCTTCAGCACGTTCTGCAGGAAGAACAGCGCGTAGAACTGGCCGCCATACCAGACGACGGCCTGGCCGGCGACGGCGCCGAACAAGGCGAGCAGCGCAATCCTGGCGTTTTTCCATTGGCCGAAAGCCTCGGTCAGGGGCGCTTTCGAATGGGTGCCTTCTTCCTTCATGCGTTTGAACACCGGCGATTCGTTCATCCTCATGCGAATCCAGACCGAGATACCCAGCAGGATCGATGAAACGATAAAGGGAATGCGCCAGCCCCATTCGGCAAAGCCGTCCTTGCTCATCATGAACTGCACGAGCAGGATGACGATCAGCGACAGGAACAGGCCCATTGTCGCGGTCGTCTGGATCCAGGACGTATAGAAGCCGCGGCGGTTGTCGGGCGCATGTTCGGCGACATAAGTCGCCGCACCGCCATATTCGCCACCGAGTGCAAGGCCCTGCAACAGGCGAAGCGCGATCAGGATGATCGGCGCGGCAATGCCGAGCGTGGCCGCGCCGGGCAGGAGACCGACCAGGAAGGTCGATGAACCCATGATCAGGATCGTGACCAGGAAGGTGTATTTGCGGCCGACCAGGTCCCCCAGGCGTCCGAACACCAGGGCGCCGAAAGGCCGCACCAGGAAGCCCGCGGCGAAGGCGAGCAAAACGAAAATGTTGCGGGTCGTCTCCGGATAGGAGTTGAAGAAGGCAAAGCCGATATAGGTGCCGAGCGAGCCGTAAAGATAGAAGTCGTACCATTCGAAGACGGTGCCGAGGGAGGAGGCGAAGATGACCTTCTTCTCCTCCGACGACATGGGCCGCGATTGGGCCATGGACATGGTCATGTCTGCCATTGCAAATCCTCCAAAGTGCCGGCGCAGCAACCCTCCTCAAGGCTTTCCTCTGCGCGGATTGCAAAAAGATGGCAGAATTCGGCCGCACGCGGCAGCCTTGCTTTATGCTTATGACGAAAGTCTTAGGTGCAGTGCGGGATGGAAACGGATGGCTCCTGCAGGCAACAATCCTTGTCATCGCAACGCCTCGGAAGCCCAGTGCGGACCGGTTTTTCCTGGACGCCTCTATGCCAGCCCGGAAAGCTTGAAGCATGCTGCCTGCGCTAGGCTAAAGACATCTCGCCAAGCCGCTGGCCAGCCGCTCGCATCAGCGCGGCGGACGATCAGATCAATGAAGCAGGACCGCAATGAACGCATTGTTATTGGCCTCATGTGTCTTCGTGATCCTCGGATTGTCGATGTCAGCCGGCATGGCCGTTCGCGATCGGCTTCCGGCGCATCACCTCAATACGGATTCGAAAGAGGTGATGCAGCTGGCAACGGCGGTTGTCGGAACGCTCGCAGCGCTGGCCCTTGGCCTGTTGATCGCTTCGGCCAAAACCGCTTATGACGATGCCGAGCGCGACCTCAAGGCAACGGCGGCCAACATTGTCCTCCTCGATCGCGTCATGGCGCAATATGGATCGGAAACCCATGACACCAGGCTCCAGCTGCGCAAGCTCATCCAGAACCGGCTCGACCGCGGTTGGAGCATCCAAACGAGCGATCAGGTAGGGGCCGGGACGCCACCGGAATTTCAGGACATTGAAACCATTCAGGCCGGCCTTCGGTCGCTCGACCCGCAGGACCATGCCCGAAAATTTCTCCAGAGCCGGGCGCTCGACGTGTCGGGAAAAATAGCCGAAGGCCATTGGCTGCAGGTCGAGACCGCGGACGAGGGCCTGCCATGGGGATTCTTCGTCGTTCTGATCTTCTGGCTCGCATTGCTGTTCGGGACCTTTGGGCTGCAGGCGCCCCCGAACGCCACGGTGATGATCATCAACACGATCTGCGCCTTGTCGGTGGCCGGCGCCATTTTCGCGATCTCCGACATGGACAATCCCTATGCGGGTTTCATCCACATATCCGATGCGCCGCTGCAGGGCGCGCTGACGCGGTTGGGGCAGTCCTGACATCCGGCCTCCGAATTCCAGGTGACATGATCGCCTTTTGCAAACTTTGCCATGCGAATGATCCCGAGCTGGCGGCATATGGGTCATGGCAATTGCGGCGTATGCCTATGGTTCCCGGTCATTGACGACTGCCTGGCGGCGTTGATGGCCGGCTTTTCCCTTGACTTGCCGGGAAAACACGCTACAGGAAATCCCGTTGAAAGGGACCACTTCATGACGGGTTGCTTGAGAGCGCCGGTTTCCATGTACCGTTCGGACATCATGTCCGGCGCAGGTTCGCTTTTTTCTCCTGAATACAAAACCAGGGCCACCAAAACGACGACGAAAACCGTCTGACGTTCCTGGCCCGCCGCTCTCTCCCCGGCTCAAGGCCGGGAGCGGGACCTGACGCGGTTTTGGCGATCAAGGTCCGATCTCATCAACCGGTGGAGAGAAAAGAAAGAGACGATCAAAATGGGTTTCAAGATTGCAGTCGTAGGCGCCACCGGCAATGTCGGGCGCGAAATGCTCAACATCCTCGCCGAGCGCGATTTCCCGGCCGACGAGGTCGTGGCGCTTGCCTCCGCGCGCTCGCATGGAACCGAGGTTTCCTATGGCGACAAGACGCTGACGGTCAAGAATCTCGAAAACTACGACTTCAAGGGTACGGACATCTGCCTGATGTCGGCTGGCGGCGCAGTATCGATGAAGTGGTCGCCGAAGATCGGCCAGCAGGGCTGCATCGTCATCGACAATTCCTCGGCCTGGCGTTACGACGCCGAAGTGCCGCTGGTCGTGCCGGAGGTCAATCCGGATGCGGTAGTCAACTTCCGCAAGAAGAACATTATCGCCAATCCGAATTGCTCGACTGCGCAGCTCGTGGTGGCGCTGAAGCCGCTGCATGACCATGCCAAGATAAAGCGCCTCGTCATCTCGACCTATCAGTCCGTGTCCGGCGCCGGCAAGGACGGCATGGACGAGCTTTTCAACCAGACCCGCGCCGTTTTCGTCGCCGATCCGATCGAATCGAAGAAGTTCACCAAGCGCATCGCCTTCAACGTTATCCCGCATATCGATGTGTTCATGGAAGACGGCTATACCAAGGAAGAATGGAAGGTGCTGGCCGAGACCAAGAAGATTCTTGATCCCTCGATCAAGGTGACCTGCACGGCCGTGCGCGTGCCGGTGTTCATCGGCCATTCGGAATCGGTCAATATCGAGTTCGAGCGCGAGATCACTGCCGAGGAAGCCCGCGAGATTCTGCGTGACGCACCCGGTTGCCAGGTGATCGACAAGCATGAGAATGGCGGCTACATCACGCCCTATGAAAGCGCCGGCGAGGATGCGACCTTTATTTCGCGCATTCGCGAGGATGCGACGGTCGAGAATGGCCTGAATATGTGGATCGTCTCGGACAATCTGCGCAAGGGTGCGGCGCTCAACGCCATCCAGATCGCGGAACTTCTTGTTAACCGTGGCCTGATAAAGGCCGCCAAGGCAGCCTGAATCCAGTAGGGATGAATAAAACCCGCCCGGCAAACGTCTGCTTGGCGGGTTTATCCTTTGTAAAATTTAGGGCAGGCTAATCTTCAGTTCGGGCGATTCGACCTGTGACGGCCGGATCGACAATAGAGGACATCATGATCACGACACGAAAACTTGCTGTCGCATTCGCATTTCTCGCTGCTTCTTTCTCCATGACCTCCGGCGCGCTTGCCGCGTCCTGCAGCAAGACATCTGCCGGCTTCGACGAATGGAAGACCGAGTTTTCCGCCGAGGCTGCGGGAAAGGGCATCAACAAGCAGACGCTCGACCGGGTCATGGCCGCCATCATCTACAATAAGGCGACGATCCGTGCGGACCGCGGCCAGCATTCGTTCAAGCTGTCGCTGGACGAATTCATGCGCAAGCGCGGCTCGTCTACCATCGTTGCCCGTGGCCGGCAGATCAAGCGCGCGAATGCGGCGCTGTTCGCTTCGATCGAGAAGCGCTTCGGCGTTCCGGCGGGTCCGCTGATCGCCATCTGGGGCATGGAGACCGGCTTCGGCAGCTATATGGGCCACGAGAACACCTTGTCCGCTGTGGCAACGCTCGCCTTCGATTGCCGCCGCAGCCCCTATTTCACCGACCAGTTCTATGCGGCGCTGAAGCTCACCGAACAAGGTACGATCTCGACAGCGTCGCGCGGTGCCGCCCATGGCGAAATCGGCCAGACACAGTTCCTGCCGAAGAACGTGCTCACTTATGGCGTCGATGGCGATGGCAACGGCCGCATCGACCTGATCGGTTCCAAGGCCGACGCGCTTGCTTCGACGGCCAACCTCTTGCACGGCCATGGCTGGCGCGCCGGCGCCGGCTATCAGAAGGGCCAACCGAATTTCGCCGCCATCAAGGGCTGGAACGATGCTGCCGTCTACCAGCAGGCGATCGCCATCATGGGTGCCCAGATCGATGGGGACACGAAGGGCGAGTGAGTTAGGCGGGCCTGTTTCTCGGGCCTCGTCAGATTGAATATGCAAAATCGCCCGCGCTGATAGCGCGGGCGATTTTGCTTGGTGGCCTATGTTGCTTGATTTCGTGAGAGGCGTTTTTTGGCGTAGCCGGAAAAGCCTCGAAGAACCAATCCCAAACTACCCCTCGCCTTCCTCCGACACTGTCTCCTCTGCCAGCTGTGGGCGGCTGAAATCGCCGGTCTCCGGGTCCATTATCCAGAGCTCACCGGTGGAGATGTCGAACCAGGCGCCGTAGATCGCCAGCTCACCGCGCTTTTCCAGTGCTGCGATATCCGGAAATGTCCGGAGGTTCTCGATCGAATTGCGGATCGAGATGCGCTCCAGCGCCCGCTGCCGCTCAGCCGGGGTCATGAATTTGTATTGCGTCACCTCTTCGGCGGCCGGCCGCAGCAGGCTCATCCATTTGCCGATGAAATTGCCCGGCGACAGCGGTTCCCCATCGTTGTTGAGCGCCGCGCGGATGCCGCCACAGCGTCCATGGCCCATGACGACGATCTCGCGGATTCTGAGCCCCTGTATGGCGAATTCCAGCGCTGACGAGGTGCCGTGATAGTGCTCGTCCGGACCGTAGGGCGGCACCATATTGGCGACGTTGCGGACGACGAACAGTTCGCCCGGGCCGCAGTCGAAGATCGTCTCCGGCGCGGAGCGCGAGTCGCAACAGGCAATCATCATCGTCCGCGGCTCCTGGCCCTCGGACGCGAGCGAGCGATATCGATTCGATTCGGCCGAATAGCGGCCGTTCATGAAAGAGCGATAGCCGTTGAGCAAATGATCGGGAAACGAACTCATGGGACTTCCTTTCTGCTACCTCTTTTTCGCGCGGGACGGATGCATGAGATGGCGGAGCTGGACCATCGCCATCGGTGTGGCAAAACTCGAATAGTCTTCCGACAGCATAAGCTCGTCGGCGCCGCGCTTGACCGAGCGAGCGAGGATTTCGAACACCGCCGCGGTGGTCATCTGCAACGCCCGTTCCTCGTCCTCGCCGCTGAGCAAGCGCGACAGGAAGAGCGCGGCGGTGAGGTCGCCCAGGCCGTTCGGCGGATTGTCGACCATGCGGTGCTCGGCGAGCAGCGCCAGTCGGTCGGTGAGCAGCAGATTGCCGACGCCGCCCGACATCATCGGCACGGCGGAGGTGACCAATACGCGGCGCGGTCCCAGCATCAGCGCTGCTTCCATGATTTTGGTATTGGTTTCGAGTGGGGCGCCGGAGAGCCAGGCGAGCTCATATCGGTTCGGCGTGGCAATGTCGGCCAGCGGCAACAGCTGGTCGCGGATGGCCACCGCGATTGGTTCAGGCACGTAGAGCCCCTGCAAGTCGCCGATGACAGGATCGCAAAGGAAGAGGAAATTTGGGTCTCGTTGCTTGAAGGCGCGCGCCAGCCGTGCAACCGCCGCGACCTGTTCCGGATCGCCGAAATAGCCGGTGATCAAAGCCTTGGGGCTGTCGGCCCATTTGGCAGCAATGATGTCATCGATCGCCGCTGAAAATTGCGCCGGCGGCACTGGAATGCGCGTCGAGCGACCGTGGCCGGGATGCCAGGGCAAGATGACGGTGGGCATCGACCAGACAGGATGGCCCATGGTCTCGAGGCTGAAGGCAACAGCGCGGTTTCCCACCGATCCGCGCACGACATGGCTGGAAATGGCGATGATTTCCGCCGGGCTTGGTCTGTCCATATTTTTGTCCTTACTCCCGGGCCTTTGATTGCCGCAGCGCAGCAAAAAGTCAACCGGATTCGGCTGCGGCGCTTTTGCCAGTCGCATGCGGCTCTCGTCTTGCCTTGTTCACGCCAAAATGCCAAGTTCGCCACGGCAAGTGAAGGGGGCGAGCAAGTGGCTGATATTGCTCAGAGAAGCGACAGGCGTGCCGGGCCGCTGGCCATCTTCGGCTGGATGATGTTCGACTGGGCGGCGCAACCCTTCTTCACTGTGGTGATCACCTTCGTCTTCGGCCCCTATTTTGCCGCCAGGATGGTCGCCGACCCGGTGGCCGGCGCATTTGCCTGGAGCAATATCGGCACGATTTCGGCTGTGTTCATCGCCGTGCTCTCGCCCGTGCTCGGCGCCGTCGCCGACGCCACCGGCAACCGCAAATTCTGGATCGGTTTCTTCGCCATCTTCCAGATCGGCGCGACCACGGCGCTCTGGATCGCGGCGCCCGGCAGTTCGGTGGTGTTGATCGGGTTTCTGATCGTCGTTGCTTCCATCGCCGCCGAATATTCCATCGTCTTCAACGATTCCATGATGCCGCGGCTGGTCGGCAGTGAGCAGATCGGCAAGATCTCAAACATTGCCTGGGGGCTTGGCTATGCGGGCGGGCTGATCGCGCTGTTCTTCGTGCTGCTCTGCCTTGCCGGCAATCCGGCGACGGGCAAGACGATCATCATCGGCATGACGCCGCTTTTCGGTCTCGATCCCGCCACCGGCGAAGATGCACGCATCACCGGGCCGCTTGCAGCGATCTGGTATTTTGTCTTCATCCTGCCGATGTTCCTGTTCACGCCGGATTCCTCCAAGCATGTGCCATTGCTGCCGGCGGTTCGTCAGGGGCTCGGCGAACTTCGCGAGACGTTGCGGCGGCTGTCGCACCGGCCGGGATTGATGAAATTCCTGATCGCCCGAATGATCTATCAGGACGGCGTCAATGGCCTGCTCTTCCTGGGCGGTGCCTTCGCTGCCGGCATGTTCGGCTGGGGCACGACGGAGATCGGACTCTACGGCATCATGCTGGCGACCGTGGCGATCTTCGGCTGCCTGGCCGCCGGCTATCTCGACTCCGCACTCGGATCGAAGCCTGTGGTGGTGGCCAGCCTCGTCGTCCTGAGCATCGCCACATTCGGCAATATCTCCACCGGGCCGGGCTTCACCCTCTTCGGTCTGGTGCCGCTCTCGACCGCCGACAGCGGCGGTCTGTTCGGCACCGCGGCGGAACAGGTCTACATTGTCTATGGCGCATTGATCGGCCTGGTCTTCGGCCCGGCACAGGCCTCGTCGCGTTCCTACCTGGCGCGCAGCGTCGATATCGACGAAGCCGGTCGCTATTTCGGCATCTATGCCTTTTCAGGCCGGGCAACGGGATTCATGGCCACACTGGTCAACAGCGTCTTGATTGCGCTGACCGGATCGGCGCGCGTCGGCATGGCTTCGCTGATCGCGTTTTTTGTCATTGGACTGGCGATCATGGCGTTTACGCCTTATCCGGCGAAAGAGGAAAATAAATAGCCTACGATTGGATTTCCATCGCAGGCTATTTTATTTCGCGCAAGTTCTTGAGCGAACAGTCTTAATGCCGGAAATGCCGCATTCCGGTAAACACCATGGCGACGCCATGCGCATCGGCGGCATCGATCACCTCCTGGTCGCGCATCGAGCCGCCAGGTTGGATGACCGCCGTGGCGCCGGCGCCGATCACCGACAGCAACCCGTCGGCGAAGGGGAAGAAGGCTTCCGAGGCCGCAGCCGAACCGCGCGTCAGCGGCTGTGACCAGTTATTTGCCTTCGCCGCTTCTTTGGCCTTGAGGCCGGCGATGCGAGCGGAATCGACGCGGCTCATTTGGCCGGCGCCGATGCCGGCGGTCTGGCCATCCTTGGCATAGACGACGGCGTTGGATTTCACATGCTTGGCGACCGTATAGGCGAATTTCAGGTCTTCGAGTTCCTGCGCTGTCGGCGCACGCTTGGTGACGACCTTGAGTGTGGCGTCGGCGATCACGGCATTGTCGCGGGCCTGCACCAGGAGGCCGCCGGAGACGGTCTTGGCAGTCAGGCCGGCCGTGCGCGGATCGGGCAGGCTGCCGGTTACGAGAAGCCGCAGATTGGGCCTGGCGGCAATGATCGCCTTGGCTTCGGTGCTGACCTCGGGGGCGATAATCACCTCGGTGAACAGCTTGACGATCTCGGTCGCTGTGTCGGCGTCCAGTAGTGAATTGAGCGCGATGATGCCGCCGAAGGCGGAGGTGGAATCGCAGGCCAGCGCCTTGATATAGGCCTCCTTCAGGCTCGCACCTGTCGCCACGCCGCAGGGATTGGCATGCTTGATGATTGCGCAGGCCGGGCCATTCCCCGGTGCGAATTCGGCCACCAGTTCAAAGGCGGCGTCCGTGTCGTTGATATTGTTGTAGGAAAGCTGCTTGCCCTGGATCAGCGTCGCATTCGACACGCCCGGCCGCGTGTCGCCGGTGACATAGAAGGCAGCCTTCTGGTGCGGGTTTTCGCCATAGCGCATTTCTTCGCGCAGGACGCCGCCAATGGTGCGGTAGCGCGGCGTCTCGACGCCGAGATCCTCCGCCATCCAGTTGGCAATTGCCGTGTCATAGGCTGCGGTGCGGGCATAGGCCTTCTGGGCCATCAGCTGGCGGAAGTGATAGGGCACAGTGCCTTCGGCCTGCAGCAGTGCGATGAATTCGGCATAGTCGGCCGGGTCGGTCAGCACGGTGACATAGGCGTGGTTTTTCGCCGAAGCGCGGATCATGGCCGGGCCGCCGATGTCGATATTCTCGACGCTTTCCGGATAGTCAGCGCCGCGAGCCCGAACTTCTTCGAAAGGATAGAGATTGATCACCGCAAGATCGATGCCGCCGATACCATGTTCGGCCATCGCCGCCTGGTGCTCGGCATCATCGCGGATGGCGAGCAGACCGCCATGCACCTTGGGATGCAGCGTCTTGACCCGGCCATCCATGATCTCGGGAAAGCCGGTGACCTCAGAGACATCGGTCACCGCCACGCCGGCATCCGTAAGCGCCTCATAGGTGCCGCCGGTGGAAAGGATTTTTACGCCTTTGCCGGCAAGTGCTGTGGCCAGTTCAACGATGCCGCTCTTGTCTGAGACGGAGAGCAGCGCCGTCTTGATCTCCACGCGATCGGGTGCCGGAATGCGCTTGGAGTGGACTGCCATGATGATCTCCTGCCTGTGAATGGACGCCGTGGCGTTAGCACAGCGAAAGGCGGGATAAAACCCTCAAATCGGCAGATCAGGAATGCGGAGCGGCCTTCTTCATCAACACCCATTGCACTTCCGGCAGCTGTGCAGGGGCGAAGGCAAGTTCGATTTGCCTGGAAGCACGGATGCCGCTCGGATCGGCGAAGAACACGTCATCCTCGACAGCGAGTTCGACATCGATGGAGGACAGCGTCCAGCACTCGCCGTCCGGTGCCAGGAGCTGCACTTCATGCGCATCCACGGTCTTGATCTCGATCTGCGGATGGATATGGAAACGGATGACGGCCTGGTCCGTGGATGTTTCCGCGGGATCGCCGTTCTCGGCGGTTTTCAGCCGGTCCTTGCCGCGGATCATCGTGCCGGTGGAATTGATCTGGATGGCGCGCTCGTGGATCAGCCCGAAGAGTTCGAGATAGCCGTCATGCGCCGCCGTCACTCCGCCGCCGTCGCCATCGCTATCGTGCCGCTCCAGCAGCACTTCGCTGACGCCCTCGGAGAAGGCGCCGCCCGCCGCCGATCCCTTGCCAACCCGGCTGGACGACGTGTCGTTGAGCGTCAGTGTCGAATGCGCCGCGGTGGCCCGCGCCAGCTGCCGGTAGTGATCGCCCGCAAAGCGGGGAGAACCGGAATTGATGATGTAGCGATGCTTGCCCGACGAAAGCTCGAATGACAGGCAGCCGGCATGGGCCGTTCTCGACAGTTCCGCCGATTGCGCCACGCCGGTATCCATCAGGATCACGGTGTCGCCGATGGTCAGCCGCTGGTAGCCCGCATGTGGCAGCGCCTTGAAGGGCGTACCGGCCGTTTCGTCATAGCGCAGCACCGACATCAGCTCGTTGGCAAGCGTCGTCGTGGCGCCGTTGAACAGTGCCAACTCGCCGCCCTGATGGCGGAAGAAGCGCAGCGCCGGATACATGCGGTCGATCGCCGGGATCAGCCGCGGTGGCAGGTCGATGCCGAGATTGACATAGGTTTGTCGGAGCGGCAGCAGGTCGAGCAGGAGTTCGAGGCCGGCGCGCGGATTACGCGAGACATGGCCGCCATCGGCAAGAATTTGCCGGTCGAGTTCGGCATCGAGCATCTGCGCGGCCCGCCGCACCACACGCGGTGACGACGGAATGGCCATCGAGGCCGCGGCCAGCGCGATCCGCACCCTCAGCCGCGATTCGCCTTCGGGCAGGAAATCCGCCGTCTTTTCGAGATAGCTGACATTGGTCGCCAGGCTGCGCAGGAAGCGGCGATAGAAGGCGATATCGGCGTTGCGCAGCAGCACGGTGGAATGCGACAGCCAGGCAATGACGCGCTGCGCCACCGTATCGGCCTCCCAGGCCGGGCCGCTGGCCCGGCGGCCGGGACCGGCCAGCCATTCCTCGGCCAGCCGCCGGGCGACAATGGCATGGCTGTCTGACTTCGAAGCCCGCACATGCCGCAGCCATGAAAAGCTGTGCAGACGACCGGCGAATTCCCGTGAGGGCAGTTCCATGGCGAAGGGGGACTGCCCTTCCGTGGACAGGAGCCGCCCGGCCAATGGAAAGCGGCCTTCGGCGATCTCCGCGGCGACGAAGGAATCTGCAGCTCTAAGATCGGTCGGGGCAACGACAAGTCTGTCGGGCACGCGCTTGAGCGACGGCAGCATATCGGCGCGCCATACTGCAAAACGCAGCGAGGCCCGACGAAGAACTTCTCCGACAGAATGTGACAGGGTTCCTGGCCGCTTCGGTCCGCTCATATCGAATGTTAGTAATATCTTCGGATGGTAATCAAAATATTAATCGCGACGCGGCGAAAAGTCCGCCTTTGGAGCATCCGCACAGCAATAAAGTTTTTTTGCGGAAATCTTGCGAAATGAGCAGTTTCTTGGACACGCGCGCCGGCATCTCTAATTCTTGGCCAGCACGGCGGCAAAGAAACCATCCATTCCGCCCAACATGGCAGGCGTCGTGCGGATTTCGCCATGTATGTTGATTGCCTGTTCCAAGCCCGGCCAATCCGTCTGCGAAAGCGGTATCCGTGTAATACCGGGATGATTGGCCAGGAATTTCTCGATCAGCTCCTCGCCTTCCAGCGGATCGAGCGAACAATTCGAGAAAACGATTCGTCCCCCGACTTTTGTCAGCGACAGCGCGCTGTCGAGCAGCCGGTACTGCACGTCGGCCAGTTTTTCGATGTCCGCCGGGCCCTTGGTCCAGAGGACATCGGGATGGCGGCGTATGGTGCCAGTCGAGGAGCAGGGGGCATCGAGCAGGACGGCATCGAAGAGTTCTTCCGGCTGGAATTCTTCCAGTCGCGCCTGCATGAGATTGGCTTCGAGCTGCAATCGGGCGAGATTGGTTGCGAGCCGCTTGAGCCGGCTTGCCGACTGTTCGACGGCAGTGACGTCGGCTCCCTGGACGATCAACTGTGCCGTCTTGCCGCCCGGGGCGGCGCAGAGATCGGCGACGCGCTTGCCGGCAATGTCGCCCATCAGCCGGGCAGGGATGGCTGCGGCCGCATCCTGCACCCACCAGGCGCCCTCGGTAAAACCGGGAAGATCGGTCACCGCGCCTTCGAAACTGTCGAGCCGCACCGAACCGGTCGGCAGCAGCGTACCGCCTAGCGTGTTTGCCCAATGTTGAGGGTTCTGCTTGATGGTGAGGTCGAGTGGCGCGAGTTCCAGGAAGGATGCAGCGATTGCGGCGGCTGTGTCAGCTCCATAGGCGGTTTCGAGCCGCTCCCGAAACCAGGCGGGGAAGACGGAAGTCCCGGCTCGCACTTTCTCCAGCGCTTCCGTTTTCTCGCGCGACAGGCGGCGTAGAAGAGCATTGACGAGATTGGCGAAGCGGGTCGAACGCGGATCGTGTCGCGCCTGCTCGACCGCGATATCGACAGCGGAATGATCGGGCACGTCGAGGAAAAGGATTTGTGCAGCAGCGACAGCGAGGATGTGGCGCAGATGTCTTGCGCCGTCGGGCAGCGGCTTTTCGAGGAATCCATCGAAGATGGCGTCGATCCAGGAGAGATGCCGGAGTGCGGAGTTGAGAATCGCCCGCACCAGCGCTCTATCCTGCATGGAGAGCGCCCGAAAGGCGGCGTTGCCATGATCTTCGTCGATCATGCCGTCGAGCGGCGTCTTCTGCTCGACTGCGGCGCTCAGCATCTTGGCCGCCGCCGCGCGGGCGGCATAACCCGGTTTGGTGGGCTCCGACACGCGGTTTTGAGGCTTGCCTGATCTCGGCTTTGGTTTCGGGCGCTGCCCGGATTCGGTCATGGAGAATAAGGCCCTTCCGGCGGCTTGCGGTCACCACGACCCCATTGGATATTGGGTGTCGAAGCGGGTTTCGGCGCCGGTCTATCAGCCGCGGGCGTCTCCGTCGAGCGGCCCCAGGGGCCGGCAGGCGCATTTTCCGTCTCGTGCGGCTGGTTCACCTGCTGCTGGCCACGCATCTCCTTGGCCAATTCCTCAAGTGCTGCGATGCGGTTCTCGGTGCTCGGATGGGTGGAAAACAGGCTGTCCATTCGCTCGCCGGAGAGCGGGTTGATAATGAACATATGCGCGGTGGCTGGATTTGCCTCGGCATATTCATTGGGGATCTGATGGGCATCGGCCTCGATCCTGCGCAGCGCCGAAGCGAGCGACAGCGGCTTGCCGGAAATCTCGGCGCCGCGCCGGTCGGCGGAATATTCGCGCGTACGGCTGATCGCCATCTGCACCAGCATGGCAGCGAAGGGCGCCACGATCATCGCCACCAGCACGCCGACAAAGCCGAACGGATTGTTGCGGTCATCGCGCGAACCACCGAAGAAAAAGGCGAAATTGCCGAGCATCGAGATCGCGCCGGCAATGGTCGCCGTGATCGTCATGGTCAGCGTGTCGCGATTCTCGATATGAGCAAGTTCGTGCGCCATGACGCCGGCGACTTCGTCGGGCGTGAGGCGTCGAAGCAGGCCGGTCGAGGCGGCGACGGCCGCATTTTCCGGGCTGCGGCCGGTGGCAAAGGCATTCGGCTGGTCGGAATTGATCAGATAGACGCGCGGCATCGGCAGGTTGGCGCGCGCCGAGAGATCGCGGATGATGCGGTAGAATTCCGGCGCGTTGTGCTCGTCGATCTCCTGTGCGTCATAGGACGACAGCACCATGTCGCCGGAATTCCACCAGGAAAAGATGTTCATGCCGGCGGCGATGACAAGCGCGATCAACATGCCGCTCTTGCCGCCGATCAGGAAGCCGACGCCCATGAACAACGCCGTCAGGAAGGCGAGCAGCATGGCGGTGCGGACGAAATTCATACCTTTCTCCTCTGTGTCGGAAACAAAGTGTCTCCGGGGCACGGTTTTGCACTCTCGATTTTGTTGTCCTATAGAATGGGATGACGCGGGGGAGAGTTCAATACGCTTCGAGGTGACCGCCATGAGCACGGCCGACAACGACAACGACCAATCCGGTAAGCGCCCGCTGCCGCCGGCGGCTATTCGCGCACTGAAAGAGGCCGAGGAACGCCGCCAGGCTGAGAAACCGTTCGAGATGCCGAAGGAAGTCGGCGGTCGTGGCGGCGCCGACCCTGCCCGGTTCGGGGACTGGGAGGTCAACGGCCGGGCGATCGATTTCTGATCCGGACCGGATCGTCTGGCGGTGCTGCACCTAAAGCTGGGCTTCGATCGCCTGCTTGTCGACGATCGACCAGACTTCAACGATCCTGCCGTCCCGGAATTTGTAGAAGACGTTTTCGGTGAACGACACCTTCTTTCCGTTCACGTCGAGACCGAGGAACCGGCCTTTCGGGCTGCAATCGAACGCGAGCCGGCTGGCTATGAATGGCGGATTGCAGACCAGCAGTTCGATATTGAAAGCCAGGTCTGGAATGTCGTCGAAATCGTTTTCCAGCATTTGCCGGTACCCGGTCAGGCCGAATAGCCGGTCATTGTGACGCGCGTCACCGGCGACGAATTGGCCGAGATTTTGCCAATCCTGGCGGTTCAGGCAGGCAATGTAGCTGCGATAGATTTCGGCGAGTTCGGTTTCGGTCATGGGGGCCACCTTTCCGGTGTCGTTGTCGAGCCTCTTTTCAAGCAGACAGTATCCCAGATTGTCCGACCATAAGCCGCCATTGCAAGTTCCATAGGCCGGGGTTTGGTCGTTTATCGAGTGGCAATACGTGGATTTCCATTTGCGGCCCCGTTTCTTAGGCCGGCGGCTTGCCGGCGCCTGTCGCAGCTCCGCATCAAGGATATAATTCCTATTGACGCGCAAAGTTACAAGGAATAAATTCCTTGTATGATGATCTCGCGATTTTCCATTGCCGTCCTGATCTTGCCGCTGCTGCCCGGCGCGGTCTCGGCCGAGACGCGAGACCAACGTTATTACATCGCTGGTCCCGTCGAAGCGGACCTCGTCTCGGTCATCGATGGCGACACGGTGATGGTCAATGCAAGGCCCTGGCCGCAGCAGACCGTATCGGTCCTGGTCCGCATTCGCGGTATAGATACGCCGGAACTGCGTTCGAAATGCGAGAATTTCCGTCAACTGGCGCTGGCGGCAAAGGACGTGCTGGCGGAAGCGCTGGCAGCTGGAGGCGGCAGGCTGGCACTATCGGATATTTCAGGTGACAAGTATTTTGGCCGGGTGGTTGCCAGGGTCAGTTTCAACCACGGCCATGACGCCGGCCAGACAATGCTGGCTGCGGGGCTCGCAAGGCCATATGACGGTGGCAGGAAGCCAAAGGAAGGGTGCAATTGAACTGGTTGCAGATATAGCTGGACTTTCTCCCTGGATTGCGGTTGCCTCTGAATAGGGGCTTTTCCATGCAATTTCGAGCCGATCCCGCAACAAGCCCGCTTCTTGCCGCCATGATGGTCCTGCCGTCGTTTCATGGTGACACGATTGTCGTCCTCGCCCGCGGGACCTGCAAGCAGGTCAGCTCCTGCGAGGAGGCCGTCGCTCTCTGGTGCGGCGGCTACAGTCGTGCGGATGCCGACAATGATGGCATTCCCTGTGAGAATGTTTACCATTCCGTCGAGCAGGTCGAGGAAATCAAGCGGCGGCAAGGCTGTCCGGACATGCCCCCCAATAGACTGTTTGGGAAGGCACGCGCGGAGTGGCGACTTAGCCCTTCTTATTCTGCCGATTGCTGATCAGCTCCTCGACCACGCCGGGATCGGCGAGCGTCGAAATGTCGCCCAGCGAGCCAAAGTCATCCTCGGCGATCTTGCGCAGGATGCGGCGCATGATCTTGCCGGAGCGTGTCTTGGGCAGGCCCGGTGCGAACTGGATCTTGTCGGGCGAGGCGATCGGGCCGATTTCCTTGCGGACATGGCCGATCAGCGCCTTGCGCAGGTCCTCGGTCGGCTCAACGCCGGCCATCAAGGTAACATAGGAATAAATACCTTGACCCTTGATGTCATGCGGATAGCCGACGACGGCGGCTTCCGACACATCGTGATGCGAGACCAGCGCCGATTCCACTTCCGCCGTGCCGAGGCGATGGCCGGAGACGTTGAGCACGTCGTCGACGCGGCCGGTGATCCAGTAATAACCATCCTCGTCGCGGCGGCAGCCGTCACCAGTGAAATATTTGCCCTTGTAGGTGGAGAAATAGGTCTGGATGAAGCGCTCATGGTCGCCATAGACGGTGCGCATCTGACCCGGCCAGCTGTCGGCAATGCAGAGATTGCCGTCGGCCGCACCCTCGAGGAGCTTGCCTTCATTATCCACCAGTTCCGGCTTGACGCCGAAGAAGGGCAGCGTTGCGGAGCCCGGCTTCAGGTCGGTGGCGCCGGGCAGCGGCGTGATCATATGGCCGCCGGTCTCGGTCTGCCACCAGGTGTCGACGATCGGTGAGCGCGCGCTGCCGACCACATGGTAATACCATTCCCAGGCTTCCGGATTGATCGGCTCGCCCACTGTGCCGAGCAGGCGCAACGAGGCGCGCGAGGAGCGTTTGACGAAATCGTCGCCGGCGCCCATCAGCGACCGGATGGCCGTCGGTGCAGTATAGAAGATATTGACCTTGTGCTTGTCGACCACTTCCCAGAACCGGCCGGCATCCGGGAAGGTCGGGATGCCCTCGAACATCAGCGTCGTGGCGCGATTGGCGAGCGGGCCATAGACGATATAGGAGTGGCCGGTCACCCAGCCGACATCGGCCGTGCACCAGTAAATATCGCCGTCATGATAGTCGAAGACATATTCATGCGTCATCGAGGCCCAGACAAGATAGCCGCCGGTGGTGTGCAGCACGCCCTTCGGCTTTCCGGTCGAGCCTGATGTGTAGAGAATGAACAGCGGGTCTTCCGCTTTCATCTTCACCGGCGGACAATCGGCTTTCACGCTTGCGGTTTCGGTGTGATACCAGAGGTCGCGACCCTCAGCCCAGCCGGTCTTGCCGCCCGTGCGGCGCACGACCAGCACGTTCTTGACATGCACATGGTTGCGCGCGGCGATGTGGATCGCCGCGTCGGTGTTTTCCTTGAGCGGCACCGGTTTGCCGCCGCGCAGGCCTTCGTCGCAGGTGATGACGAAAGTCGACTGGCAATCGATGATCCGTCCGGCGAGCGCTTCCGGGCTGAAGCCGCCGAACACGACAGAATGGATGGCGCCGATGCGCGCGCAGGCGAGCATGGCATAGGCCGTTTCCGGGATCATCGGCATATAGATGGTGACCCGGTCGCCTTTCTTGACGCCGTGCTTTTTCAGCACATTGGCGAGGCGGCAGACATGGTCGTAGAGCTCGTTATAGGTGATCTTCTTGTCGATATAGGGATTGTCGCCTTCCCAGATGATCGCCACCTGCTCGCCATGCTTCTTCAGGTGCCGGTCGATGCAGTTGTAGGAAATATTGGTCTGGCCGTCCTCGAACCACTTGATCGACACCTTGCCCTTGAACGAGGTGTTCTTGACCTTGGTGAAGGGCTTGAACCAGTCGATGCGCTTGCCATGTTTCGCCCAAAAACGGTCCGGATCCTCGACGCTGTCCTGGTACCAGCGCTGGTATTTATCCTTGTCGATCAGTGCTCTATCCTTGGCGGACTTCAGCACGGGATAAGTCTTGGACGACATGCATTCCTCCCAGATCCAAAATGTGAAGCGCCTCCCGGGCGCTTTTRTGGTACATACATAGCAGCAAGTTTTGGCGCAGCAATGAGACTTTGGTCAATCGAATCTCAAAGAATTGCAATTACGCGACACTTGCTATATAAGCCGGCCGATTTCCCGGACATTGTGGATGACACAAACGGCCTGCGACCCCGGCGCAGGTGGCTTAGAAGGACTATATCCATGGCTCAGCAAACGCTTCTCATGCCCAAGGCAACTGCCGTCTGGCTGGTCGACAACACGGCGCTCTCCTTTGACCAGATCGCCCAGTTCACCAAGCTGCACCCGCTTGAGATCAAGGCGATTGCCGATGGCGAAGCTGCGCAGGGCATCAAGGGCCTGGATCCGATTTCCACCGGCCAGCTGTCGCGCGACGAAATTGCCCGCGCCGAAGCCGATCCGATGCGCAAGCTGAAGCTTTCCGATCCGAAGGTCCGGGTGCCGGAATCCAAGCGTAAGGGCCCGCGCTATACGCCGGTTTCCAAGCGCCAGGACCGCCCCAACGCCATTCTCTGGCTGGTGCGCAATCATCCGGAACTCAAGGATGCGCAGATTTCCCGCCTGGTCGGCACGACCAAGACGACGATCCAGCAGATCCGCGAGCGCACCCACTGGAATTCGGCCAACCTGACGCCGATGGATCCGGTGACGCTCGGTCTCTGCTCGCAGATCGACCTCGACATGGAAATCGAAAAGGCCGCCAAGAACCGTCCGTTCCAGACTGCCGAGGAAATGGGCGCGACGCTGGAATCGGCTCGCGAGACTGAGCGCGCCCCGGTCAGCCACGAGGACGATTTCAAGGAAATCGATGCCGATGCCGTGTTCGCGAAGCTGAAGTCGATGAGCGGCAAGCGCGATGAAGATGAGGAGGAGGATCGCTACTGATCCTCACGTCGTTTTAGAAATGGCAGGCGGCTTGATCGGGCCGCCTTTTCTTTTATTTGCAGAAAATATCCATGCAGATTGTGATGCCGCTTTTCAGTAAGCCGATCCCTGTGCCGCATCGAGGCTGTGGCGCTCCCGGCCGGTCAATGGCGGGTTGAAGACGCTGACCAGGATCAGGTCCTTGTCCTTGCCGCCGCGCAGAAAATGCTTGTCATGCTGGTCGAGCACATAGATGTCGCCGGGACGGATCGGGTAGACATTGCCCTCCATGTCTTCCACTTCACCCTCGCCGGCAATGCAGTAGCACGCTTCCAGATGGCGACGATATTCGAGCAGGGATTCGCTGCCGGCCGCGACAATCGTGTGGCAGACGGTGAAACCCATACCGTCGGTTTCGGTGAGCATGCGGTGGCTGGTGCCATTGCCCCAATTGACGAAGAAATCCGTGGTTTCGACATCGGCAAGGCTGCGCTTGAACATAACTTATCTCCCAGTTTTATTGACATATGACGCCGCCTTGGCGACGTCGCATGCCGAAAGCTAAGCCGGAACCGCAGCCAAGACTAYTGATCTGTTTTATTCAATAAGTTAGTTTTCCTCACATATGGATCTGCCACCAGCCAATGCCCTTCGCGCCTTCGAGGCCGCCGCGCGCCTGCTCAGTATTTCGCGGGCTGGTGATGAATTGAATGTGACGCATGCGGCGATTTCGCATCACATCCGCCATATCGAGGATTGGATCGGCCAGCCGCTGCTCCGGAAATCCGGCCGCGCCATCGCGCTCACTGAGACGGGACTGGCCCTGAGCCTGGTGGTGACCGACAGCTTTCGCCAGATCGAGGCACAGTGCCGCGCGATCCGCCGGCCCGGCGCCGGTCATGGTCTGACTATTGCCTGCATTCCGTCGATTGCCGCCCGTTGGCTGATCCCGGCGCTGGCGGATTTTCGCTCGGCCCAGCCGGAATTGGCACTCAGGGTCGTCTATGCCCGGGCGAGCGACCGCCTCGGCGACCTCGACGCGGATGTGCTGATCACGCTGACAGCGGGCGACGAACGCGGAACGTTGAATCACAGGCTTTTCTCGCGCGCCAATCGGCCGGTGGCGAGCCCACATTATCTGGCGCGCCGACCGGCGCCACTCGTCACTGTGATGGACATCGCCTCCGCCGACCTGCTGCATGATGAGAATCCGGCCAACTGGGCCGATTGGTTCCGCACAGCTCATGTACCATTGCCGCCGCTCAACGGCCCGATCTTCCAAGATTTCAACCTGCTGGCCACGGCCGTGGTCGCGGGCCATGGTGTGGCGCTCTGCCCGGTCGATGTCTTTTCGCGTGAAATCGCCGCCGGCGATCTCGTCGTGCTCTCGGACATCGCCACCCTGGAAAGCGAAAGCTACTTCATGGTCACTTCGGCGCGGGCATCGCATGAAACCCGCGCCTTCACCGGCTGGTTTTCGGCTCTGCTCGCCTCAGCGCGCGGGCTGGCATAGGCCGCGCGCCTTGAGCGCCTCGGTGATTTCCGTGAGGATGGCAGGATCGTCGATCGTTGCCGGCATTTTCCACGGTTCGCCATCGGCGATCTTTTGCATCGTGCCACGCAGGATTTTGCCTGAGCGCGTCTTCGGCAGCCTGCCAACGCAAAGCACCATCTTGAAGGCTGCGACGGGACCGATCTCCCGGCGCACCAGCGACACGACCTCCTGTTCGATCGCCGACGTTTCCCGTGAAACATTGGCCTTGAGCACCAGGAAGCCACAGGGGATCTGGCCCTTGAGCGCATCGGCGATACCGATCACGGCACTTTCGGCGACATCGGGATGGGTGGCACAGACCTCTTCCATCTGTCCGGTCGAAAGACGGTGGCCGGCGCAATTGATGATGTCGTCGGTGCGGGACATGATGAACAGATAGCCGTCCTCGTCGCGATAGCCGGCATCCGCGGTCTTGTAATAACCGGGGAATTCATCGAGGCAAGCTTTGTGGAAACGCTCGTCGGCATTCCAGAAACTCGGCAGGCAGCCGGGCGGCAGCGGCAGCTTGATTGCGATATTGCCGAGCGCGCCAGGCGGCACGGCATGGCCGGCATCGTCGAGCACGTCGACCTGGTAGCCCGGCATGGGCAGGCTGGTCGAACCATATTTCACCGGCAGCGTCTCGATGCCAAGCGGATTGGCCGCGACCGGCCAGCCAGTTTCCGTCTGCCACCAGTGATCGACGACGGGTATGCCGAGCTGGTGCTCCGCCCATTTGAGTGTTTCCGGATCGGCCCGTTCTCCGGCAAGGAATAAAGCGCGCAGATGCGGCATGGGATATTTGCCGACCAAATCGCCGTTGGGATCGTCGCGGCGGATGGCTCGAAAGGCAGTGGGTGCAGTGAAGAACGCGTTGACGCCGTGCTCGGCAATGACGCGCCAGAAGGCGCCGGCATCGGGTGTGCCGACCGGCTTGCCCTCATAGAGCACGGTGGTGCAGCCGGCGAGCAGCGGACCGTAGATGATATAGGAATGGCCGACCACCCAGCCGATATCGGAGGCCGACCAATAGACCTCGCCCGGCTTGACGCCATAGATATTCTGCATCGACCAGCGCAGCGCGACCATATAGCCGCCATTGTCACGGATCACGCCCTTCGGCTGGCCCGTCGTGCCGGATGTGTAGAGAATATAGAGCGGATCGGTGGCGTTCACCGGCACGCAATCGATATTGTCCCCGCCTTCAGCGCGGATGCGGGCGATAGAATCGGAAAAATCCACGTCGCGACCGGGCTGCATGTCCGCCGCAAGCTCGGGCCGCTGCAGCAACAGGCAATGCTGCACCTTGTGGCGGGCAAGCGCGATGGCCTGATCCACCAGCGGCTTATAAGCGACGCTGCGGCCCGGTTCGAGCCCGCAACTCGCGGTGACAATCAGCTTCGCCTGGGAATCGTCGATACGGGTTGCCAGTTCCTGGGCGGCAAAGCCGCCGAACACGACGGAATGGATCGCGCCGATGCGGGCGCAGGCGAGCATGGAAAACAGTGCCTCGGGAACCATCGGCATATAGATGATCACCCGATCGCCCTTCTCGACACCCAGCGAGCGCAGCACACCGGCCACCGCCTTGATCTCGGCGAGCGCTTCCGCATAGGTGAAACTCGCCTTCCGGCCGGAGACGGGACTGTCGTAGATGATCGCCTTCTGGCCGCCGCGACCGGCGGCGACATGCCGGTCGATACAGTTGAAGCAAGTATTGGTCATGGCGTCCGGAAACCAGCGGCCGTAAGCGCCGGCTTTGGGATCGAAAATCTGCGTTGGAGGCTCGAACCAGTCGATTGCTCCTGCCGCCGTCCGCCAGAATGCCTCCGGATCACGCCGCCATTCGGCATAGACGTCACTATATGGACCCGCCATGTTTTCCTCCCAGGCCAGTCGTCGTTTGGAAGGATTATGAACAAATTTTCGGGGCTGGCAAAGCGAGACGAAAGCCGACAAGCCGACCGTCACCATGCCGCTTGTCAATTTCGTGACAGAGGTCTAATCATTGCCTTGCTCTAACGGGGTGCCTGGGCCGCTTGCGGTTCCTGGCTGAGAGGTTTCGACCAACCCGAAGAACCTGATCCGGCTCGTACCGGCGGAGGGATTAGACGGCAAAGAAGATTTCAGCGCCCTATTCCCGGTCATTTGAAACCATGGAGGCGCTGATGCGCAAGATTTCATTCCTGTCACTCGCTGCTGCGGCAGCATTGTCGTTTCTCTCGTCGGCGCATGCCGCCGAGAACACGCTGACCATCTATACCTATGAAAGCTTCACCGCCGATTGGGGGCCGGGACCGAAGGTCAAGGCGGCATTCGAAAAGGTCTGCGGCTGCAAGGTCAACTATGTCAGCCTTGCCGATGGCGTCGCCATCCTGACCCGACTCAAGATGGAAGGCGGGGCGACCAAGGCCGATATCGTGCTCGGCCTCGACAACAACCTGACCGAAGAAGCCAAGGCCACCGGCCTGCTTGCGGAGCATGGCATTGATACGTCCAGCCTCGACGTGCCGGGCGGTTTCAAGGACCCTTATTTCGTGCCCTTCGACTACGGCCATTTCGCCATCGTCTACGACACGCAGACGGTGAAGAGCCCGCCGAAAAGCCTGAAGGAACTGGTCGACGGCGATCCGAAGGAGAAGCTCGCCATCGAGGATCCGCGCACCTCGACGCCCGGTCTCGGCATGCTGCTCTGGGTGAAATCCGTCTATGGCGACAAGGCGCCGGAGGCCTGGGCGAAGCTCAAGAAGCGTATTCTCACCGTTACCCCCGGCTGGTCGGAGGCCTATGGCCTGTTCACCAAGGGTGAGGCGCAGATGGTGCTCTCCTACACCACCTCGCCCGCCTATCACATGATTGCCGAAAAGGTGAATCGCTACCAGGCCGCCGATTTTGCCGAAGGCCATCCGATCCAGGTCGAAGTGGCGGCGATCACCAAGAGCGGCAATGCCGATCTGTCGCGGCAATTCCTGAAATTCATGATCAGCCCGGCTTTCCAGGACATCATCCCGGAAAACAACTGGATGATGCCAGTCGGCAAGACCTCGGCTCCGCTCGATCCGGTGTTTGGCAAGATCGTGCATCCGAAGATCACGCTCAACATCCCCGCAGCCGAGGTCGCCAGGAACCGCAAGGCCTGGATCGACGAGTGGCTGGCGGCAATGAGCATGAATTGATCGCTTAGCCGGACTGGGCAATGGATCGAGACCGGAAGATCTGGATTGCGCTGGGCTCTCTGAGCCTCGGCGCCATCCTTTTGTTCGTTGCGGCGGCCATTGGCATGTTGTTGGTGGCTGGTGGCGCCGATGCGTCCTGGCCGCCTTTTTCCTATATGGGGCATGTCACGTTGTTCACGCTCGAACAGGCGCTGGCATCGACGGTGCTGTCGATAGGGCTGGCGCTGCCGGCGGCGCTGGCGATCGCGCGGCGAGCGGATTTTCCCGGTCGGCCGCTCGTGCTTGGCCTGATGCTCCTGCCACTCGGCCTGCCGGTGCTGCCGGCCGTATTCGGCATCGTATCCATCTGGGGCCGGCAGGGCGTCGTCAACGATCTTTTCCGCATGACCGGCGTCGAGGATGCGGTGTCCATTTATGGGCTCGCCGGCATTCTCGTCGGCCATGTGTTCTTCAACCTGCCGCTGGCCGCGCGGCTGATGGTCAAGGCGCTGGAAAGCGTGCCGCGCGACGAATGGCGGCTGGCGGCCGGGCTTGATTTTTCTCGGATTTCGCTGTTCCGCTTCGTCGAATGGCCGGCGCTGCTGCGGGTCATTCCCGGCATTGCCGGACTGATCTTCATGCTCTGCGTCACCAGTTTCACCATCGTGCTGACGCTTGGCGGCGGTCCGCAGACCTCGACTTTGGAAGTGGCGATCTACCAGGCGCTGAAATTCGACTATGATCCGCCGCGGGCGCTGGCATTGAGCGCCGTGCAGCTGGTGCTGACGCTGCTCATCTTTTTGCTTTTGCGATTGTTTCCCGATCCGGAACAGGATCGTAGCGCAGTAAAGGGCAGGGCTTTCCGCACCGATGGCAGGACGGGTCTGTCGAAATTTTCTGATAGCCTGATTCTGGCGCTGTTTCTCATCTTCGTCGGTGCGCCGCTCGCGGCTCTGGTGGTCAGTGGTCTGCGCTCCAATCTTTTCCATCTTATCACCGATCCATTGTTCCAGCAGGCGCTGGTCACCAGTCTCGCGATCGCGGCCTGTGCCGGCCTGATATCGGTGCTGATCACCTTCGTCATGGCGCGGGCGCGGCTGGCGCTCCGGGTGTCGGGCGTCGCCGGCCTGTTTCGGCTGCCCGAATTCATGCTGCTCGTCCCGCCGCTGGCGCTCGGCTCCGGCTGGTTCATTCTTCTGCTGCGCAGCGGCATCGACGCGAATATCGCGCCGGTGCTCGTCGTGGCGATCAACATACTGATGGCCCTGCCCTTTACCGCCCGCGTGCTGGCGCCGGAGCTGAAGACACACCTCATTCGCACCAGCCAGCTCGCCGACAGCCTCGACCTCGAGGGCTGGAGCCGGCTCCGGCTGATTGACTGGCCAGTGCTTCGCCGGCCATTGTTGACGGCGCTCGGTTTCGGCATGGCGCTGTCGCTGGGCGATCTGGGTGCGGTCGCGCTGTTCGGCAGCGAGAACTTCATCACCCTGCCGGCGTTGCTTTACGCCAAGCTCGGCAGTTACCGCTCCACCGATGCTGCAGGACTGGCGCTGATCCTGGGCGCTATCTGTCTCGCGCTGATGCTGCCCGCCGTCCGCTCCGACCGCGCGCCCGGAGAATTGCCATGAGCCCCGCCCTCCGTCTGGACGCTGTCGAGACCCATTTCGGCCAGAGCCGGTTCTGTTACGATTTCGCCCTTGAAGGACCGGGAATCGCGGCGATCAGTGGCCCGTCTGGAGCCGGAAAGTCGACACTTTTCCACTTGCTGGCCGGCTTCGAGATCCCGAAGGCAGGTCGCGTCATTCTCGATGGGGCGGATGTCACGGCCTTTCCACCAGGAAAACGGCCGCTGACCTACATATTCCAGGACCACAATCTCTTTGCCCATCTCGATGTCTTCACCAATGTGGCGCTTGGTCTGTCGCCTTCCTTGAAGCTCGGCACCAATGACAAGGCGCGGATTTCGAACGCGCTTGCCGATGTCGGCCTGGCCGGCTTCGAAAAGCGCATGCCGCAGCAATTGTCGGGGGGCGAGCGGCAGCGTGTCGCCTTTGCCCGCGCTCTGGTGCGCAAACGACCCTTCCTGCTGCTCGACGAGGCCTTTGCCAGTCTCGACGAAACATTGCGGATCGGCATGGGCGAGCTGCTCGTCCGGTTGCAGCGGGACAATCAAATGATGGTGCTGATGATTTCGCATGACGCCCAGGAAATTTCCCGGCTCGCCGACCGCGTCGTGGAAATTCGCAATGGCCGCAATGTGTTCGCCGGCGATGTTGCAGTCTGGCAGCAATCCGCAGAATTCGCGGTTTAACGCCCTGCAAGCCTCAAATTCGACCGATTCCTTTAAGACTTTGTCATCCGCTTCCTCCCACTTTGTGCTATGCATCCGGGCTGGAAATCGGATAAAGGTCGGCCCGTGCCCGCCCGGCATGCCATGGGCAAATGAAGGACAGTGCTCTGACCGTCGAGAGCGTGAAAACAACCGGAAGCTCGATCGCAGCGGCCGTCCCACGGCAGCGGCGAAGCCGTGCGCGCGCCTTCTCGCGCGTCCTGCCGGTCCTCGCCACCACTCTGGCACTCACCGGATGCCAGTCGCTTCTCGAACAGAGCTATCAGCCGGATGTACAGCCATCGCAGACGCCGCAAATCGTCGACGAGGTGCAGAAGAACGACCCGCGGGCAGAAATGGGCGCCCGCGAACGCCCGCGCATTCTCGCCACCTATGGCGGTGAGTATCAGGATGTGAAGACCGAGCAGCTTGTCGCCCGCATTACCGGTGCGCTGACGGCGGTCTCGGAAAACCCGAAGCAGACTTATCGCATCACCATCCTCAATTCGCCGGCAATCAACGCTTTCGCATTGCCCGGCGGATACATCTATGTGACCCGCGGCCTGCTGGCATTGGCCGACGATGCTTCCGAAGTTGCAGCCGTGCTCAGCCATGAAATGGGTCACGTCACCGCCAATCACGGTATCCTTCGCCAGCAGAAGGAAGAGGCCGAAATGATCGCCAGCCGGGTGGTCACCGAGGTGCTTTCCTCCGAGCTCGCCGGCAAACAGGCTTTGGCCCGCTCCAAGCTGAGGCTCGCGGCATTCTCCCGCGCCCAGGAGTTGCAGGCTGACCAGATCGGCGTGCGGATGCTGGGCGAAGCGGGCTACGATCCCTATGCCGCGGCCCGCTTTCTCGATACGATGGGCGCCTTCCAGAATTATAACGCCGGCGATCAGAACAGCGATCAGGGGCTCGACTTTCTCTCCACCCATCCGAGCACGCCGCAGCGCGTCGAACTGGCACGCATGCATGCGCGCCAGTTCGGCATGGATGGCAAGGTGGGCGACAAGGGTCGCGACTATTTCCTCGCCGGCATAGATGGTCTGCTCTATGGCGACAGCCCGACAGAAGGCTACGTTCGTGGCGAGACCTTCCTGCACCCCAATCTCGGCATCCGCTTCGACGTGCCGCCGAATTTCCGCATCGACAACAAGGCGGAAGCGGTTATGGCGACCGGTCCGAACCAGGTGGCGATCCGCTTCGATCTCGTCGACGACACGTCCGGGGGTAGCCTGACGGACTACATTTCCAGCGGCTGGGTGACGGGTCTGATGCCGGAGACGATCCGGCCGGCCTTCGTCAACGGCATGCCGGCTGCCACGGCGCGCGCTTCGGCCGAGCGCTGGGATTTCGACGTCACCGTGGTTCGCAACGGGCCGAAAATCTATCGGTTCCTGACCGCGGTGCCGAAGGGTGACGCCAACGACCTGCAGCTGACGGCAGCAAAGCTGCGTGCCAGCTTCCGCCGACTCACCCCGGCCGAAATCACCAATCTCAAGCCGCTACGCATCCGTGTCGTCGTCGTCGGTGCATCGGATACGGTCGCGACGCTTGCCAATCGCATGCTCGGCACCGAGCGCAAGCCGGAACTCTTTCGCCTTTTGAACGGCATGTCGGTCGACGCGACGGTGAAGCCTGGCGACAAGGTAAAGATCGTCGCCGAATAACGCGCCAAGCGCGTCGCGATCTTTCAGATCGCTTTGGCGCTTGGCTCTTTTTGTGCATATCTTTATCCCGAAACCGGTGACCACTGTCGGGAGACATGGTCTATTCCTCCACGCCGACCGATCGGAAGAAATGAGTGATGATCGCTACGAGCAGTTTTTCGCGGTTTTCCATATCTTCATTGCCGGGCTCGTTGACTGCACCGTGCAGGGCGTTGAACAGGAACACTGCCGTGAGGTGGGGATCGTCGACTGCCCAGGCAGCGGTTTTCGCACCGGCCTCCAGAAGTTCTTCCAGACTGTCGATCAGGACGTTGCGCGTCAGCCCCTCACGATTCGGTGGCGGGGCGATAACGAAAACCAGGTGATGCAGCGGTCCCGACTCAAGATACTGGATCGCGCAGCTTCTTGCCCAGCCGGCGAGCCGGCCTTCGAAATCCGCCGGCTTGCATGCCTCGACCGCTGCGGTGACGGCATTGGCCATGTTCTGCACGAAGCGCTGCCGCAAGGCGTCCAGGATTTCCGTCTTCGAGGGGAATTGCAGGTAGAACGTTCCCTTGGCGACATCGGCAGCGGTGGTGATGTCCTCGACGGTCGTCTGTTCGAAGCCCTGTGCCAGGAAGAGTTTTTCGGCGGCGTTCATGAGATCGTCGCGGCGCTCGGTGGCGGGTTTGGTTCTTGGTTTGGACGACATTTGATGTGCTCAGCCGCGGCGAGAGGGATCGGATCGATGCAGATAGCCGGTGAAGACGTCGCGCGCGCCAACGGCACTGATCTCGGGCAGCATGCTGCCGATTTCGCCGCGGTGGTAGCCGTCATGGGTGATGATATGCGCCAGCATTTCGGCGCGGGTCATGCGGCCTCGGCCGCCATCGGTAAATGTGAACTCGATGCTTTCGCCCAGCATGTCATCGTCCAGGGTCGCGGCGAAGTCGACGTACCAGCTGTCTATCTCGCGAAGGTCGGCTGAGAGTTGTGGCAGGGGTGGAACGTCATCGCTCCAGCTTGTCGAATAGGTGTGGGCGCGTTTTTGCAGGTTGGCGGCAAAGATGCGGTCGACCATGTAGACGTGGTTGAGGGTACGGAGAGCGGCCTGAAGTTCCGGCGTCTGAGCGAGGCCGGCGAGAGCGTCGAGGAGCTCGGCGTCGGCACTGGCTTTATACTGCAGCAGCGAAGTGAGAAGAGCTTGCGTCATTGGGTCCTCGTTGGCGTTTGAAATTATCGATGGTATGAAGCCTTTTAGCGAATGACTGTCGGTCAGTCAATATCTGAAAATGGCTCGAGACTATCATGGTCGTCGGGCCTGGATCCTTCGAGGCATCGCGAGGGCTCCGCCTACGAAATGCACCTCAGGTTTGGCTATTGCCACAAGGCCCAATCGCCAAACTGCAGACAACAAAAAACCCGGGACGAGCCCGGGTTTTTGCATTCCAGACGGGACGAGCCTTATGCGGCTTCGTCCTGCTCGTCTTCCTCGGTCAGCTTGCCGGCGCGACGCGGGCTCTTGGCGAGGTTGGTCTCGACGAGGCGAACGGCTTCGGTCTCGGACATCTTGTTGACAGCGGCGATTTCTCGCGCCATGCGGTCCAGGGCCTGTTCATAGAGCTGGCGCTCCGAATAGGACTGTTCCGGCTGATTGTCGGCACGGTAGAGATCGCGCACGACTTCGGCGATCGAAATCAGGTCGCCGGAATTGATCTTCGCGTCATATTCCTGCGCACGGCGCGACCACATGGTGCGCTTGATGCGGGCCTTGCCCTGAACGACCTTGAGGGCACGATCGACGAAATCCGTCTCCGAAAGCTTGCGCATGCCGATGCTCACGGCCTTGGCGACCGGAACCTTCAGACGCATTTTGTCCTTTTCGAAATCGATAACAAAAAGCTCAAGCTTCATGCCGGCGACTTCCTGTTCCTCGATGGTCACGATCTGACCCACGCCATGGGCGGGATAGACGATCGATTCACCGGTCTTGAAGCCCTGGCGGGTGGAAGAGGGTTTCTTGATCTGGGTTGTCATGCTTGTCACAAACTCCCTAATATGCTTCCGGCGAACCGGGTACGGCCTCGCATGGCCGGGGATAGGCGGATAGTGCCTGGCTGCCTCTGACTGGGCCCGCATGCAAATCGCAGACAAAACCGTTCACGCGGTACATATGAAAACAGGCAACCGTGGAGGCGCATATTTCAAAGAAACCGCATTTAGGGATCGGTGCTTTCGTGATGTGTGGGCAAATTGTGCCCCTCGGGATCAGTGGGGCGTTATATAACACAAAAATCCGTGGAAATCAATAATTTGCTTTGACTGCGGCAAAGCGATGCGCCAGCCGCTGCAAATCACCTGTGCAGCTTGCGCCCGGAAGCCCCGCTCGCCTACGCATCGCCCGCAATGTGCCGACGGCCTGTCCCGTTCGCGCCGCCGCAGAAAAGACAGCCTCCGTCTGGAGGCGCCATCCGTCACACTGGCCTGTCTCAGTCGCCCTGTCCAGGCTCCGACGAGAAATATTTCTCGAACTTGCCTTCGATGCCGTCCATCTCCTTGGCCTCCGGCAAAGGGTCGCGCTTCTGCGTGATGTTGGGCCAGATCGACGCGTATTCCGCGTTCAATTTCAGCCACTTGTCGAGGCCTGACTCCGTGTCGGGCTTGATCGCTTCGGCTGGGCATTCCGGTTCGCAGACGCCGCAATCAATGCATTCGTCCGGATGGATCGCGAGGAAATTTTCGCCCTCGTAAAAACAGTCGACCGGGCAGACTTCGACGCAGTCGGTATATTTGCACTTGATGCAGTTGTCGGTCACGACATAGGTCATGTGACACTCCAGATGATATTCCATTTCGGGGGATCCGGGCGATCCCCATTTTCGTCGTCAACTACCGAGTTTGACCAGCCTTTGCAAGGACTGGACGGCCAAAAGCAGCCCTGCATTTATTGCAATTCTGCCCTGCTTTCTTGCCCGGTTGGTAAAATTTTCCAGGAAAGCCGCCATGGCGCTCATGGCTCCCGGCGGAAGAGGAAATTTCGTCAGTCCTCGCCGAAGTCGAGCCGACCCTTGAGGCGGTCGATCTCGCGCCGCTCTTTCTTCTCCGGACGTCCGGCGCCGGGATTGCGCGTCGCCTGCTCGAAACGGCTCAGCTTCTCACGCGGCGGCGAGATGTCTTCATAGAGCAGTCTTGCTTCTTCGTAAGGCCTGCGGCTTTCGCCGGGCGCCTTGACGATGACCACGACGTCGCGCTCGGCAGTCATGACGCCCAGTCGGTCGCCGACCCTGACGTCGGCACTTGGGCGCTTGACCTTTTCATTATTGACCGTGACATGACCCGCCTCGACCCAGGTCTGCGCCAGCGTCCGCGATTTGGCGATGCGGGCGAAGAACAGCCATTTGTCGATGCGCTGTCGGTCGGCGGCCATGGACTATTTCTTCATCTGCTCCTTCAGGATCGCGAGCTTGGCGAAGGGAGAGTCCGGATCGATCGGCTTGTCCTTGCGGGCCGGCTTGGCTTCGAAGCGCTGCGGCTGTGCGGAGGGACGGTTACCCTTGTCGGGGCGCGGACCACGATGCTGCTCGCCTTCCGGGCGCTGGCGATTTTCGCGCGGCGGCCGATTGTCGGCTCGCTGTTCGCCATGACCGTCGGCCGGCCGACCCTCGCGACGCTGCTCACCACGCTCGCCCCGGTCCTGGCGTTCGCCGCGCTCGCGCTGCGGTCCGCGATGTTCGCCCTGACGCTGCTCGCCTTGGCGATGTTCACCCTGACGGGGTTCACCCTGGCGCTGCTCGCCGCCAGGACGGCCCTGGCGATCGTTGCGGCGGCCGCCTTCGCGGCTGTTCTGGTTGCCGGCTTCGCGACGCTGTCCGTTGCGGTTCTGGTTTTGGTTCGGATTTTCCTGGCGTCCGCCACCCGGCCGCCAGAGGAGCACGCGCTTTTCCTCGACCGGTGCAGCTTCGGCACTTTCCAATGCCGCGCTCTCAACAGTCGATGCCTCGGCCTCTGCAACTGGTTCGGCTGCAGCGGCTTCGGTCGTCTCCTCGGTCTTCACCTCTGCAGAGGCTTCTTCGGTCTCCTCGGTTTCGGCCGGCGCATTGTCGGCAGCGGCCTCTTCCGGCTTGTCTTCATCGATGGATACAGCGCCTTCCTCGGCAGTTGCCGCAACCGCGGTCGCAGTCGACTCGGCGGCCGCCGGCTGCGCCGGCGCGGTGGAAGCGAGATGGGCGGCGGCTTCTTCGGCGGTCACGCTGTCGGCGCGGTAACCGAGGCCCTTTAGAATCTCTTCCATGTCGTCAGCGGTGGCGCCGAGAATGGAGAGCATGGCCGGCGTGGCGACGAAGCGGCGACCGTCATAGGCGCCTTCGGGACGATTCTGTGCACCGGGCTTCCATTGCAGCAGCGGACGGATGAGGTCGGCCAGGCGTTCGAGGATATCGATGCGGACGGCGCGCTTGCCCAGGAACCGGAAGCCGGCGAGACGGTAGAAATTGCGCTCGAAGGACTGATCGGTGACGATCGACGTGCGGCCGGCGGCCAGCGCCGGGATCAGGTCGCCATAACCAGGCTTGCTGAGCGCGTCGTTCCTGAGCGACCAGAGAAGCGTGATCAGTTCGGCCGGAGCGGGCTTCAAAAGCGCCGGCATGAAGACGTGATAGGCGCCGAAGCGGATACCATATTTGCGCAGCGAGGCACGGCCTTCCTGATCCAGCGCCTTGACGTCGTCGGTGACGTCGCGGCGGAACAGGACGCCGAGATTTTCGGCGATCTGGTAGGCCAGGCCCTTGGCGATGCCCTGCAGGTCTTCGGCACGCGTCAGGTCGTCGAGCGGCTTCAGCACAGTGGCGATGTGGTGATTGACGAAGCGCTCGATGCGGGCCTGGACATGCTCGCGGGCGTGGCCGGAAAGCAATTCGTCCGCCAGAAGCACGATGCGCGGCCGCATGATGTGGTCGGACGCCGTCAGCCTTGCCACGGGTTCGCCGAGCCAGCGCACCAGGCCGTCATTGGCGAGCGCCAGATCGTTGTTGCCGGCAGCATGCAGGCGCGCGGCGCGTGCCTCGTATTCCAGGGCAAGGGCCTTGCTGGCAGCGCTTTCGACTGCCTTCAAATCCTGGCCGTCGGTTGCACTCGCCAGAGTGAACCGGAAGCCGGATAACTGACCCACATGATGCCCTTCGACAAAGACATCGCCATTCACACTGATTTCAGCTTCCAGCATAGCATTCTCTCTTAGGCGCCTCATGAGCACAGATGTCCTGCGATCAACGAAGCGTTTGGTCAACCGTTCATGCAGCGCGTCCGAGAGGCGGTCCTCGATATCGCGCGTTTTTTCCTGCCAGTGTGCCGGGTCTGCAAGCCAACCCGGCCGGTTGGACACATAAGTCCAAGTCCTGATTTGTGCAATACGCGCCGACAGCGTATCCATCTCGCCATCCGTGCGATCGGCGCGGCGCACCTGCTCGGCAACAAAATCCTCATTGACGGCACCATGCCGGACGATGTCCTTGTAAATGGCGGCGACGAGATCGGAATGCTGCAGCGAGGTGATCCGCCGGTAATCGGGGAGTGCGCAAATCTCCCAGAGCTTTTCCACCCTTTCGCGCGTCGTGGCAAGCTCCAAAATGTCCGGATAGCGCTCCAAATGTTCGAGCGCCTGCAGATCGTCGGACGGTAGCGCCTTGGTCAGGCCCTGTACGCGCGGCGGCATTTCAAGGCTCGCCTTGAGGGCAACGATCGAAGAATAGTCGAGCACCTTGGAACGCCATTGCATCACACGCACCGGGTCGAATTCATGACTTTCGATGCGCCGCACCATTTCATCGTCGAAGGGCGGGGTCTGGCCGGTGACACCGAATGTGCCGTCCTTGATATAGCGGCCGGCACGGCCGGCGACCTGGCCGAGTTCGCCTGGATTGAGGTTGCGGTATTGGAAACCGTCGAATTTGCGGTCCTGGGCGAAGGCGACGTGATCGACGTCGAGGTTCAGCCCCATGCCGATCGCGTCGGTGGCGACGAGATATTCGACATCGCCTTCCTGATAGAGCGCCACCTGGGCATTGCGGGTGCGGGGGCTCAGCGCGCCGAGAACGACGGCCGCACCGCCACGCTGGCGCTTGACCAGTTCGGCAATGGCATAGACCTCGTCGGCCGAGAAGGCGACGATGGCCGAGCGATGCGGCAGGCGGGTGATCTTCTTCTGGCCGGCATAGAAGAGCTGCGACAGCCTGGGACGCTCGACCACCGTGATGCCGGGCAGGATCTGGGTAAGGATCGGCTTCATCGTCGCTGCACCAAGCAGCAGCGTTTCCTCGCGGCCGCGCAGGTTCAGGATGCGGTCGGTGAAAACATGGCCGCGCTCGAGATCGGCAGCAATTTGCACCTCGTCGATGGCGACGAAGGCGGCGCGAGTCTGGTCCGGCATGGCCTCGACGGTGCAGACGGAAAAGCGGGCTGTGGGCGGGGCGATCTTCTCCTCGCCGGTGATCAGCGCCACATTGGCGACACCCACCTTGTCGGCGACGCGGGTATAGACCTCGCGCGCGAGGAGCCTGAGCGGCAGGCCGATGATGCCGGAGGAATGCGCCACCATGCGTTCGATCGCGTAGTGCGTCTTGCCGGTATTGGTGGGCCCGAGCACCGCGGTGACGCCGCGGCCGCTCAATATCAGGGGATCGGAATTCAAATCAGTCCAGTCCAGGCTTCATTTCGGCCGGCGCGAAGCCGGGGTGGCATTCCTTGCATCTCCTTTGTTGCAATTGCAAGACAGGATCTCGGCAAGGTCGAAAACGCACAAAAGGTCAGCCGCATAAATAGGGAGGAATTGAGGAAATGACAAATCCGCAAGGTTCGGAACAGGTTAAGAACGAATCAGCGACGAATCGATGACTCGCTCGTGTTCTTTTTATGTTCTACACAACATGTAGTAGGTAATACGAGATTCACGGCGACATCCTGAATCGATTCAAATTGCAGCGCTTATCCGGCAAACAACGTCATCGAAGTCGCAAAATGTGCGTCAAATACGCCTATAGGATATGGTTAATGATTTGATACCGCTTGATTTCTGTCAATCGAGAACGAAAGGTGTGAGACGCGAACCAATTTCGAACGAATCGCAGACGAATCAAGGCGGTAGCCAGGTTTCCCGATTTGTTCGACACAAAATATAGTGGTTTTGGAACGCATTAACCATGCTCGTAGGCCATGCGTGAAAAATACAAGAAAAAAGAACGGCGAATAGCTGTTTCGCGGCTCTGGCGCCTGGTTGCATTGTGGGGAAATCGTACAGGTGCGCTGCGAAAGGCGGTGAATGCGCTGCATGAACCGAGACGGAACGAATCGCTGACGAATCGGTGACCTCCATCGCTTCCCGGTTTGTTCACCGCAATATGTTGTGTAATAACAGGTCGTTAACCCTGTTGCTGGAAGTCACGGCGGTTCATTGTTTTCCGCTTGCCGGCATTTGAGAGTGTCGAAGGAGCAGAAATGATCGACGGACGCGTGTTCATTGCCACCAGTCTTGACGGTTTTATCGCCCGCAGCGACGGCGCGATAGACTGGCTGCCGGGGCTGGATACCGACGGCGGCGACTATGGCTATAGCGCCTTCCTTGAAACCGTCGACGGAATCATCATGGGACGCGGCAGCTTCGAGCAGGTGCGTCGCTTTGATCCCTGGCCGTACCCCAAACCTGTCGTCGTGATGAGCCGGTCGCTGAGACAGCACGACCTGGAGAGTTCCTTTGCGGGCAAGGCGACGATTTCGGCCGAGGCGCCGGAAGCGCTTGCAGCAGAATTGGCGGGCAGAGGCTGGAAAGCGGCTTATGTGGATGGCGGCAAGGTCATCCAGTCCTTCCTTCGCGCCGGACTGATCACGGATATGATCATCACGCGTATCCCGATTTTGATAGGAGATGGGATTCCCCTCTTCGGGCCGGTCGACGAGGACATTCAGCTGCAACATTGCGAGACGACGGCTTATCCGTCGGGTCTGGTGCAGTCACGGTATGCGGTGAGACGACAAGAGTAAGCGCGTCGCATCCGCAACGCGCTTATGGTGGACGGGCCGTCATCGGGTCGAGCCCGAAAACGACACCGTCCAACACTGTGCCTGTATCAGTTCGTGATGGTGCAGCGATCAGACGAAATACTGGCCGCCATTGGCGGTGATCGTCGAGCCGGTAATGAAGCCGGCATCGTCGGAGGCGAGGAAGACGACGCAGCGGGCGATCTCTTCCGGCTCACCCAGCCGGCCGACCGGGATCTGCGGGATGATGCGCTCGTTCAGCACCTTTTCCGGCACGGCCCTGACCATTTCCGTGCCGATATAGCCCGGGCAGATGGCGTTGACGGTAATGCCCTTGGCGGCACCTTCCTGGGCGAGCGACTTGGTAAAACCGAGGTCGCCGGCCTTGGCGGCGGAATAGTTGGCCTGACCCATCTGGCCCTTCTGCCCATTGATCGAGGAGATGTTGACGATGCGGCCGAAGGAGCGGTCGCGCATGCCCGACCAGACCGGATGCGTCATGTTGAACAGGCCGGTGAGATTGGTGTTGATCACCGCATTCCACTGATCCGGCGTCATCTTGTGGAACATGGCGTCGCGGGTGATGCCGGCATTGTTGACGAGAACCTCGACGGGGCCGAGATCGGCTTCGACTCTGGCGATGCCGTCGGCGCAGGCTTCGTAGCTCGACACATCCCATTTATAGGCGGCAATGCCGGTTTCCTTGGTGAAGGCCGCGGCGGCTTCGTCGTTGCCCGCATAGTTGGCGGCGACCTTATAGCCGGCATTCTTCAGTGCGATGGAAATCGCGGCGCCAATACCGCGGGTACCGCCGGTGACGAGGGCTGTTCTGCTCATCTGTTCCTCTCCCCTTTAAGCTGTTATTTAAAAGCAAGACGGCCGGGCATCGCCCGGCCGTCGATCTCATCACATCGCTTCGACGCACATGGCGATGCCCATGCCGCCGCCGATGCAGAGCGTGGCCAGGCCTTTCCTTGCCGAGCGGCGCTTCATTTCGAACAGCAGCGTGTTGAGAACACGGGCGCCGGAAGCGCCGATCGGATGGCCGATTGCAATGGCGCCGCCGTTGACGTTGACGATTTCCGGGTTCCAGCCGAGGTCCTTGTTGACGGCGCAAGCCTGGGCGGCGAAAGCCTCATTGGCTTCGACGAGATCGAGGTCGCCGACCGACCAGCCGGCCTTTTCCAGCGCCCGGCGCGAAGCGGGGATCGGGCCGGTGCCCATGATCTTCGGGTCGACGCCGGCCGTGGCCCAGGAGACGATACGGGCGAGCGGAGTGATGCCGCGCTTGGCAGCTTCGGCTTCGGTCATCAGCAGCGCGGCTGCGGCGCCGTCATTGAGACCCGAGGCGTTGCCGGCGGTCACGGTGCCGTCCTTGTCGAAGGCCGGGCGCAGCTTCTGCATGCCTTCGAGCGTGGCGCCGAGGCGGATATATTCGTCGCTGTCGACGATGGTGTCGCCCTTCCGGCCCTTGATTGTCACCGGTATGATCTCGTCCTTGAAGCGGCCGGCCACCTGAGCGGCTTCGGCTTTGTTCTGCGACGCAAGCGCGAAGGCGTCCTGTTCGTCACGGGTCAACTGCCACTGCCGAGCGACGTTTTCGGCGGTGATGCCCATATGATAGCCGTGGAAGGCGTCAGTCAGGCCATCCTTGATCATCGTGTCGATCATCTTGAAGTCGCCCATCTTCACGCCGGAGCGCAGATGCTGGCAATGCGGCGCCATGGACATCGATTCCATGCCGCCGGCGACGATGATGTTCGCATCACCGCTGACGATCTGCTGCATGCCCAGCGCCACGGCGCGCAGTCCGGAGCCGCAGAGCTGGTTGATGCCGATGGCGGTCTTCTCGACCGGGATGCCGGCCAGGACGGCGGACTGGCGAGCCGGATTCTGGCCTTCACCGGCCTGCAGCACCTGGCCGAGGATGACCTCGTCGACTTCCGCTGCCTCGACATTGGCGCGCTCGAGTACGCCCTTGATGACGGCAATGCCGAGCTCATGCGCCGGCGTATTGGCGAAGCTGCCGTTGAATGAGCCGACCGCGGTGCGGGCCGCGCTGGCGATGACGATGGACGGGCTGCTCATGGTATTTCCTCCGTGTAATTTAGCGTGACAGTGGCAAACGGCCGTAGAGCTGTCAATGACGTGCAATTGCGACGTTGGTTTAACGCTCCGCGGATTTGTTCATTGCTGAACCATATCATGCCGCAGTGCGTTCATTGCGCAACAAAAAATTTTGGCACCTCACGCCGCAATGCACAAAACCGATTGTCTTTGCTTGGGTTTCGCATAGACTGGACAAAACGCCGCAAAGTCCGGGAGGGCGGCGTCGCAATAAAAATAAGTGGGATCAGGAGGAATTCATGGCAAAGAGCGACGGCCAGATCATTATTAAAAAGTATGCCAACCGGCGGCTCTATAATACGGGTACAAGCACTTATGTGACGCTCGACGACCTGGCCCAGATGGTCAAGCGCGGCGAGGATTTTGCCGTGCAGGACGCCAAGAGCGGCGATGACATCACCCATTCCGTGCTCACGCAGATCATCTTCGAGCAGGAATCGAAGAACGGCAATACACTTCTGCCGATCTCCTTCCTGCGGCAGCTGATTTCCTACTACGGCGACCAGATGCAGTCCTTCGTCCCGTCCTATCTCGAACAGTCGATGCATGCCTTCGGCGAACAACAGACGCAAATACGCGAGCATATGGCCAAGACGCTGGGCGACACGCCGCTGGCGAAGAACCTGCAAATCCCGATGCAGCTGATGGAAGAGCAGATCAAGCGCAATACCGAGATTTTCCAGAAGGCCATGGAAGCCTTTACGCCATTCTCGGTTGCCGCCAAGGCGGAGAGCAAGGAGCCTGCGCGGAAGGCGGACGCCAAGGACGTCGAGGACCTGAAAGAGCAGCTCAGGGCGTTGCAGGCGAAGATCGAGAATATGTGAGGGGCTGACCTCACGACATCGCCGGAAGCCGCTTTCGGCGTGGCGTCAAGCTCAGACGCGCTCACGTCGGATCATCGAAGATATGATCATCGCGGTGCTTGGCATCGCGCCATGCAGAGCTTTCATCCACAAGCCGCTTCGCCTGCATCAGCCGCAGGCCAGCATCATGAAAGGCTGAGACAGACTCCAGCTTGGAATAGCCGCGGTGTCGCAGCTTCGCCAAAATCTCATCCTCGGTTTCACCTGCTTCGGGTGAGCGCATTATCTCCGCGCCGAGAAGCATGCTTGTGAGTCTTTCCCTGTGGTGCCCGATCGATCGCAGAATTTCACATCTGGTGTGATGTGAGACTGTCGCCTCATAACCCGATCGAGACATCCCTGCCGGCAGACTTGATCGACACGGTGAAGCCGGCAACCACGTCGACGAGGCTGATCAGCATCAGGATGAAGAAGATCTGTGTCGCCGCACCCTTCACCAGAAGGAATTCGATCAGGAAGACGACGAACAAAACCAGCGAAAACAGGTGATCGAGCAGCGCCACCGAGCTGCGGCGGGTCGCCTTGAAGATTTCCATGAACAGGATGACGAGGCTGATGACGATGAAGAGATCGCCGAGCGACATCGTCCAATCGGCGCCGGACACCATGTGAACGCTGAACACTTCCTTCTGCAGCGAGGCTGTGCCGCCGCCGCCGAACAGGCCGAACATGTCGAGATTGTAGAGAATGAAGGGAATGAGCATCAACGGGATAACGGCCATTGTTCGGATTCCTCGAAAAAGCGTTCTCGGCGAAAGATTGGCGCAGTCTTAATACAGAATCCGTTTGCCGCAACACGGATTCCTCGTCCTATCGAGGCAATAAAAAAGCCGGCATCGCTGCCGGCTTCCAACTCATTGCGCAGGAAAAGCGATCAGGTGCTTTCCTTCGGCGTCAGCACCTGGCGACCGCGATACATGCCGGTCTTCAGGTCGACGTGATGCGGACGGCGAAGCTCGCCGGAATTCTTGTCTTCGACATAGGTCGGAGCCTTCAGACCATCGGCGGAACGGCGCATGCCACGGCGCGACGGGCTGGTCTTTCTTTTCGGAACTGCCATTGTTTTAACTCCAATCTCACCGCGCTTTCGCTGAAGCGCACTATTCTTTCGATACAATTGCGGGCAAGATCATGCCTGTCATTGCTGCAATATTCCAGCGATCAGCCAGACGGGCCGGTACCTGTCAGTGATCATTTCCGGAAAATTTGCCGGGCTTATACATGCCGGAGGCCCGTTTGACCAGTCCCCAGAAAAATTTTTCTTGCGCCGGATGAATCCGTCATTCAGGCTTCATCTTCGGCAACGACCCAGGTTTCCTTCGTAGCATCCGCCGCCCAGGCGAGCCATGCCGGATGTGATTTCATCGCGTCGATATAAGCCAGCGTCTTCGGGTTTTCGGAGAGGACATAGGCTTCAAAACGGTTGATGACCGGCCCGAACATGGCGTCCGCCGCTGAAAATGCACCAAACAGGAAGGGGCCGCCGCTACGGGCGATGCTGCCGTGCCAGATTGTTTCGATCCGGTTGATGTCGGCGCGCATCTCGGGGGTGATCGGCATCGGTTTTTTCGGCCGGCGGAGGTTCATCGGGCAGGCATTGCGGATGCCGCGGAAGCCGGTGGCCATTTCCATTGCGTAGGCGCGGGCCAGTGCGCGGTCCTTGCGGTCCGCAGGCCAGATGGGTTTGTCGGGGAACAGCTCGGCGACATATTCGATGATGGCAAGCGATTCCCAGACCTTGAAACCGTTATCGACGAGCAGCGGCACTCGGCCGGTTTCCGATACCGCCTTGATCGCGGGATTGTCGTTGGGGAAATCGAAGGGGATGACTTCATCGATGAAATCGATACCGGCGGCCTTCATCGCCAGCCAGGGCCGCATCGACCAGGAGGAATAGTTCTTGTTGCCGACGATCAGCTTGAGTTCGCCCATGTTCCGCTCCGTTGGTTATGGCGGGAGTGTAGCGGGGCGATGACGCGCTCACAAATGAAGAGAATTGGCCTCAGTCATAAAGGCATTTGATGTAAGGGCCGGAACCCCTGGCGCGGCGCTCGATCAGCGTCGCCAGCCGTTTCATGCCCTTGGCCGGTTTGGAGGCATTGCGCATGATCGGATTGGGCAGCGAAACGGCGAGCAGGGCGGCCTGCTTGCGGGTCAGTTTCGAGGCCGGGACCTTGAAGTGATATTGCGCCGCCGCCTCGATGCCGTAGATGCCGGGACCCCATTCGGCGATGTTGAGGTAGATTTCCATGATCCGCTTTTTTGACAGGATGAGATTGGCACTCAGCGCCAGCGGCAATTCCAGTCCCTTGCGAATGAAGGAGCGGCTGTTCCAGAGAAACAGGTTCTTGACCGTCTGCATCGGAATGGTCGAGGCCCCTCGGGTGGCTTCGCCCTCGAGCGCGTCCTCGACGACGCCATTCATCTGCACCCAGTCGACGCCGCTGTGATTGCAGAACTGGCCATCCTCCGACATCATCACCGATTGCACGAGATTCGGAGAAATATCCTCGAAATCCACCCAGCGCCGGTCATAGCCCTGCAGCGTTGCGAGATCGGCGAACATCAGCGTCGAAACAGGATGGATGAATTCCAGCTTGTAGACGAGCATCAGCACGAAAGGCAGCAGCAGAATGCCAGTGATGAACTTGAGCAAGAGTTTCAGCCGGCGGCGCATCGGCGTCTCAATGCGAGTTGCAATATTCGCCGGGACGGCGTCTGCCGGCAACGGTTGCTGGACCAACTGTGCGTCGGGCGTGATGTCCAAATTGCAAAGCTCCGGCTATCCTCGCTCCTGAGAGCCTGTCGCGAGGGAATTTCATAAACTGCCGGAAGTTCCATTGCCAGTGGTTTGACCAAAGTTTGTTAAATCGGCTGTTTTGACGTGTTGCAACTGCGAAATCGGCGTGCCAAAGAGCGGGCATGCAGGACGCGGAATTTTTCGAGAGACTGAAGGCGCATGCGGCAGCCGTCGAGGCGCTGCTGGCTGATCTTTTGTCTGCGATCCAGCGGGATGGCGAGATCGTCCGGCCGGAGCGGCTGTTCGCCGCCATGCGTCATGGCGTGCTCAACGGCGGCAAGCGCATGCGGCCGGCATTGGTGATCGAAAGCGCTGCGCTGTTCGGTGGCGACAAGGCTGTGGCGCTGCGTGTCGCGGCGGCGCTCGAATGCATTCACTGCTATTCGCTGATCCATGACGACCTGCCGGCGATGGACGATGACGATTTCCGTCGCGGCAAGCCGACCGTGCACAAGGCCTTCGACGAGGCGGCGGCGATCCTCGCCGGCGACAGCCTGCTGACCTACGCCTTCGATATTCTGACCGCGCCGGAAACGGATCTGCCGGCAAAGCGTAAGCTGGAGCTGACGCTTCTTCTCGCACGCGCCGCCGGGCCAGGCGGCATGGCCGGCGGACAGGCGCTTGATCTCGAAGCAGAAAAAGGTGGGCTAGGCGAGGCCGAAACGACGGTCATGCAATCGATGAAGACCGGTGCCCTCATCCGTTTTGCCGCTGAATCGGGTGCCATCATCGCCGGTGCCGATTCGGAAGAGCGCGGCCGTATGGTGCGTTTTGGCGAGATCGTCGGCCTGGCCTTCCAGCTGCGCGACGACCTGCTCGATCTCACGGCCGACAGCGCCACGCTCGGCAAAGCGGCCGGCAAGGATGCAGCGCGTGGCAAGGCGACATTGCCGTCGATCCGCGGCCTGGACTGGGCAAGGGGCCGGCTTGCGGACCTTGTTGCGGAGGCGCAGAGCGTGCTTTCGCCCTGGGGCGAGCAGGCAGATATGCTGATTACGTTCGCAAGCTATGTCGCCACCCGGGAAAAATAAATGAGCAAATTCTGGTCGCCGATCGTCTCCTCGCTGAAGCCCTATGTCGCTGGCGAGCAGCCGCGCATCCAGAATCTCGTCAAGCTCAATACCAACGAGAATCCTTACGGCCCGTCGCCGAAAGCAATTGCGGCAATCGCTGCGGAGGCCGGCGACCGGCTGCGGCTCTATCCCGATCCAGCCTCGACCCGGCTCAGGCAGGCGATTGCCGATCTGCACCACGTTGCGCTGGATGAGGTCTTTGTCGGCAATGGCTCGGACGAAGTGCTCGCTCACACCTTCCAGGCGCTCCTGAAGCACGAACGGCCACTTTATTATCCGGATATCACCTACAGCTTCTATCCGGTCTATTGCCTGCTCTACGGTATCGAAGCGCGGCCAATCCCGCTCGGCGAGGATTTCCGCATTCGCCTGGAAGACTACGATGAGGATTGCGGCGCGATCATTCTCGCCAATCCGAACGCGCCGACCGGCATTGCCTTGACGCTGAGCGAAGTGGAAACGCTTGTTGCAGCGCATCCTGACGTGCCTGCGGTGATCGACGAGGCCTATATCGATTTCGGCGGCGAAAGCGCTGTGCCGCTGACGCGCCGATACGACAATCTGCTGGTCGTCCACACGCTGTCGAAATCGCGTTCCCTTGCCGGCATGCGCGTCGGCTTCGCCATCGGGCAACGGCCGCTGATCGAGGCCCTGGAGCGGGTCAAGGACAGTTTCAATTCCTATCCGATCGACCGGCTTGCCGAAGCGGGTGCTACGGCTGCGATCGAGGATGTCACGTGGTTCGACGAGACACGCCGCAAGGTGATGGAGTCGCGCGATCGGGTGACTGGCGCGCTCAGGCAGCGCGGCTTCGACGTGCTGCCTTCAGCGGCAAATTTCGTCTTCGCACGGCACCCGGGACATGAAGGAGCAAAGCTGGCGGCGGCGCTGAGGGAGAAATCCGTGCTGGTCCGGCATTTCGCCAAGCCGCGGATTTCGGATTTCCTAAGGATTTCGATCGGCACGGCGGAGGAATGCGACCGGCTGATCGAGGCGATCGACGAGATCGTCTGATCAGGCATCCCATGGTGAGATCGCGTCGATCTGCGCCGCGCGAAAATCTTTGAGATTGCGGGTTGCCAAACGACCACCGTTAACAAGAACGATTGCAGCGATCATGCCGTCCTGCACAAGATAGGCCGGCGCCTCTTCTCGAAGCAGCCCCCATGATGTTGCCGTAGGCCAGGGCCGCGTCTTCAGTGAAACCGAATATCCGATTGGCGAACCGTTGCCGCCAGCCAGTCAATCCCTGCTCGAGTCTCCGAGCTCGCTGATCGGGGTGAATTTTCTCGATTCCATAGGAGATTTCGGCGATCACGATTGTCGACAAAGCAAGCTGCGCATCATTGTGTATAAGCCAAGTAACCACCTTAGGGTCTGGGGCTTTCTTCAAAGTTTCGGAAACTACATTAGTATCAAGGAAGATCAAAGATCTATCCCTTTATGAGGTTTTCGACTCTCGGCGATCAGTGCGTCCAGATCGACATCGCTGCCGCTATCCCTGGTCAACCTCGCATAAAACAACGAGGCCGGTTCCCTTTCCGATTCGAGGCTTTCGTAGGCTTCAAGCGCTCTTTCGACAATCTCGGCAACAGAGCGGTTCTCCTGCCGAGCAAGTCGCTCTGCAATATCAATGGCTCGGGCGCTGTTAATGGAAAGCTGGTGTTGGGTCATTCCATCTCTCCTCCAGCATGACAAGTGTGATGCCAGCTAAAATGACACCTCGACTGTCCTAGCGCAAGACCACCCAACCGTAGTGATGGCTACGGCCGAATGACGCAGACGCCGTGCTCCATGCTGCAGTCGTTCTTGCCGTTCGTCATATCGATGATCTTGAGCGTTACACCCGTTGCGACCAGATCGGCCGGCGCGCGTTCGGTGCCATAGGACCAAGAACCGACATTGTCGCGGGAATAGATGTCGATGCCGCCGGAATAGGTGTTGACCTCGCCGGGCGCGCGATAGGGCAAGCGATTGTTGTTGGCGTTGACGATTGTGCGGCGGTCGATGATGCGGACAGCGTTCTTGATCGTCACATGGCGGATCGAGACGTGCTTGATCCGGTGGATGCGGTAGCGGTGATCGCCGGCGGTGGCGCCTGAAGCCAGGGCGGTCGCGAGCAGCAGCGTCGACAGAGCAATCAGGGTTTTGGAACGCGAAAACATGGCCAGACCTCCCGGTTCCGATCCGCTGCGCGGGACGAGCAGCAGCGTAATCGTTAACAAAAGGTTAACACTGAGTTCGCGATTGAATCAATGCCGGAAAGCTGCGCTTTCACAGCACTTTAGCAAAAGGTTAACGGCCGTCGTGAAGTCGTTGAAAGAAGTGGAATAAAATAATCGATTAAATCCGAGATACGTGTTTGGCAGGGCTTGCCGCGGCGCATTCACGCGATTAAACACCGTTTTGACGCAATGCACATAAGCTTGCTTGCCGTGTGTTGCAGCCTCCTTGTGCCGGCTCTCCGGCACAGACATTGCCCGGGAGTTCCCCCTATGGCGAATGCCGCAAATAACCGCCCGCTTTCTCCGCACCTTCAAGTCTACAAATTTATCCCCACCATGGCCGCCTCGATCTTCCATCGCATTACCGGTGGAGCGCTCTATTTCGGCACCGTGCTGGTCGCCTGGTGGCTGATCGCCATCGCCTCGGGCGAGGGATACTATAACGCCGCGCAATGGGTGTTCGGCTCGATCGTCGGCCGGCTCGTCCTGTTCGGCTTCACCTGGGCGCTGGTGCAGCACATGCTCGGCGGGCTGCGCCACTTCATGTGGGACCTCGGCTATGGTTTTGAGAAACATTTCACCACCCTGCTGGCGAAGGCAACCTTCATTGCCGCGCCGATCATCACCGTGATCCTCTGGATCATCGGCTATCTCGTTCGCTAGGGAGCCCAAAATGGTCGATATGCGCACGCCGCTCGGCAAGGTTCGCGGGCTCGGCTCCGCCAAGGAAGGCACGGATCACTTCTGGCGCCAGCGGCTGACGGCCGCCGCCAATGTGCCGCTGATCATCTTCTTCGTCATTTTCGTCATCGCTCACACCAACTCATCCTATGCGCAGATTCGAGCGGCGCTCGGCAATCCGTTCGTCGCAGTGCTGATGGGCCTTGTGGTAATTTCGGGCCTCGTCCACATGCGCATCGGCATGCAGGAGATCATCGAGGACTACGTTCACCACGAGGGCGCTAAGGTCGTGTGCCTGATGCTCAACACATTCTTCACCGTCGTCGTCGGCGCACTCTGTCTTTTCGCCGTGCTGAAGACCGGCTTCGCAGGATAATTCATCATGGCTTCCGTTTCCTCCCCAGCCCAAGGCGGCAAGGCGTACAACTATGTCGACCACTCTTATGATGTGGTGATCGTCGGTGCCGGCGGCGCCGGCCTGCGCGCCACGCTCGGCATGGCCGAACAGGGGTTTAAGACCGCCTGTATCACCAAGGTTTTTCCGACTCGCTCGCATACGGTCGCGGCCCAGGGCGGCATCGCCGCATCGCTCAAGAACATGACGCCGGACAGCTGGCAGTGGCATCTCTACGACACCGTCAAGGGCTCGGACTGGCTCGGCGACGTTGACGCCATGCAGTATATGGTCATGGAAGCGCCGAAGGCGGTTTATGAACTCGAGCATTATGGCGTGCCGTTCTCGCGCACCGAGGATGGCCGCATCTATCAGCGTCCGTTCGGCGGCCATATGCAGAATTATGGCGAAGGCCCGCCGGTGCAGCGCACCTGCGCTGCCGCCGACCGCACCGGCCATGCCATCCTGCACACGCTCTATGGCCAGTCGCTGAAGAACAATGCTGAATTCTTCGTCGAATATTTCGCTCTCGACCTGATCATGTCCGAAGATGGCAGCCGCTGCACCGGCGTCGTCGCCTGGAACCTCGATGACGGCACGATCCATCGTTTTTCGGCTAAGATGGTGGTGCTGGCGACGGGCGGCTATGGCCGCTCTTATTTCTCCGCCACCTCGGCGCATACCTGCACCGGCGACGGCGGCGGCATGGTGGCGCGCGCAGGCCTGCCGCTACAGGACATGGAATTCGTGCAGTTCCATCCGACCGGTATCTACGGCGCCGGCTGTCTGATCACCGAGGGCGCGCGTGGTGAAGGCGGTTACCTCGTCAATTCCGAGGGCGAGCGCTTCATGGAGCGCTATGCACCGACCGCCAAGGATCTTGCCTCGCGCGACGTCGTTTCACGCTGCATGACCTTGGAAATCCGCGAAGGTCGCGGCGTCGGCAAGAACAAGGACCATATCTTCCTGCATCTCGACCATCTCGACCCGGCCGTGCTGCATGAACGCCTGCCGGGCATTTCGGAATCGGCGCGTATCTTCGCCGGCGTCGACGTGACGCGCGAGCCCATCCCGGTCCTGCCGACGGTGCATTACAATATGGGCGGCATCCCGACCAATTACTTCGGCGAGATGCTCAATGCCGACAGCGCCAACCCGGAACGTATCCTTCCCGGCCTGATGGCTGTCGGCGAAGCCGGCTGCGCCTCGGTGCATGGCGCCAACCGGCTTGGTTCCAATTCGCTGATCGACCTGGTCGTGTTCGGCCGCGCAGCGGCAATCCGAGCCGGTGAGGTGATCAATCGCGAAGAGCCGATCCCGCATCTCAATATCGCCGCCTGCGACAAGATCATGGAGCGCTTCGACCGCCTGCGTTACGCCAGCGGCAGCACGCCGACGGCTGTGTTGCGCGAAAAGATGCAGCGCACCATGCAGGAAGACGCCGCCGTGTTCCGTACCCAGGAATCGCTGGAATCGGGCTGCAAGCGCATCAGCGCCATCTGGAAGGAGCTGCCGGATATCAAGGTCACCGACCGCTCGATGATCTGGAATTCGGACCTGGTGGAAACGCTGGAACTCGAAAACCTGATGGCCAACGCGATCACCACGGTCTACGGCGCCGAGGCGCGCAAGGAAAGCCGCGGCTCGCATGCCCGCGAGGACTATACCGAAGGCAAGTTCGGTGGCCGCGACGACGAGAACTGGCGCAAGCACACGCTCGCCTGGGTCAACGATGTGGGCGATGTGAAACTGGATTATCGGCCGGTGCACAAGGACCTGATCGCCGAGGGTATCGATCCGCACAAAATCGAGCCGAAGGCGCGGGTGTATTGAGCGAGCGTAGATGATATCCTCAAGAGCATAGGAAGCTGATATCGGAGCGATACAATGGGTGAAATGCATATAAAGATTGATGATGAAAGTCTGTTGACTCGTATTTCTGATCTCGCCCGTCAGCACAATCGCTCTATCGAACAGGAAGTCGAAGCCTTGTTGCACGCAGCGCTGCCTGAACCTCCGCGACGCGAAGACCTTCCAGCGCTTGCTGCGCGCATCGCGGCGATGACACCGAAGGATGTGAAGCAGACTGACAGTGTTGAATTGTTGCGTGAGATTCGTGGCAATTGAAGCTGGTGATCGATACCTCTGTTGCAATTAAATGGTTCGTTGAAGAGGACGGCTTTGAGGCTGCACGGTCTCTGGTCGATCCAAGACTTGAACGAACGGCGCCGGAGCTCGTCATCGCTGAAGCCGCAAATGTATTGCAGCGGAAGGTTCGCACCGGTGAGCTGAAAGATGCGCAGGCGTTGAATGCCGTGAATAACTTGCGTTACTTCTTTGATCGGCTGGTTCCATCGGTTGATCTTGTGGAAGCGGGATTTGTCTTGTCTCAGTCACTCGACCACTCCGTATATGACTGTATGTATCTGGCGCATGCGTTGATGGACAAGGATGCCAAGCTGGTCACAAGTGACATAAAATTCATAGGCAAGGCGAAAATCGCCGGCTTTGGTGACAGGATATTAGATTTGAACGTGGCTAGAGACGCTCTTGCCAACGGACAGGAAAACGAAAATGGTTGAACTCGCTCTCCCCAAGAATTCGACGATGTCGGACGGCAAGACCTGGCCGAAGCCGCAGGGCGCAAAAAATGTCCGAGAATATCGCATCTATCGCTGGTCGCCGGACGACGGCAAGAACCCGACAATCGATACTTACTATATCGATGTCGATGATTGCGGGCCGATGGTGCTCGATGCGCTCATCTATATCAAGAACAAGATCGACCCGACGCTGACCTTCCGCCGCTCCTGTCGCGAGGGCATTTGCGGCTCCTGTGCGATGAATATCGACGGGACCAACACGCTCGCCTGCACCAAGGGCATGGACGAGATCAAGGGCACGGTGAAGATTTACCCGCTGCCGCACATGCCTGTCGTCAAGGACCTCATCCCGGACCTCAACAATTTCTACGCCCAGCACCGCTCGATCGAGCCCTGGCTGAAGACGGTATCGCCTGAGCCGGCCAAGGAGTGGAAGCAGAGCCACGAGGATCGCCTCAAGCTCGATGGCCTCTATGAATGCATCCTCTGCGCCTGCTGCTCGACTTCCTGTCCGAGCTATTGGTGGAACGGCGATCGCTATCTCGGCCCCGCCGTGCTGCTGCAGGCCTATCGCTGGCTGATCGACAGCCGCGACGAAGCCAAGGGCGAGCGTCTCGACAATCTCGAAGATCCTTTCCGGCTCTATCGCTGCCACACGATCATGAACTGTGCCCAGGCCTGCCCGAAGGGGCTCAACCCCGCCAAGGCGATTGCCGAGATCAAGAAGATGATGGTGGAGCGCCGGGTCTGAGCCGCATGCTCGATGGATTTGATCCGACAGCGGTCGCTGAAATCCGGACGCGGCTGGACCGGGTGCGCCAGAGCGGCGTGACGATCCTGTATGCGATCGAAAGCGGCAGTCGCGCCTGGGGCTTTCCATCGCCGGATAGCGATTATGACTGCCGCTTCGTCTATGTCTGGCCGGCAGATGCCCATTTGGTGCTGCATGTCCAGCGTGATGTGATCGAGTTTCCGATCGAAGGCGAGATCGATGCCGGTGGCTGGGATTTGCGCAAAGCGCTGCTTCTCGCGCTCAAGGGCAATGCTGTGATCCACGAATGGGTGACCTCGCCGCATGTCTATGAAGAGGCAAGCGGCTTCCGTGTTGCTCTTCGCGCGCTGCTCGATCTGATTACCGAGCCACTTCTCGTTGCCCGACATTATCGAGGACTGCTCTGGCATCATCTCTTTTCGTCTGAAGATGGTGACATCAAGCTGAAGAAACTGTTCTATGCGCTTCGCCCGGCGCTTTCGTTGCAATATATGGAAGAGCACGGTTTTCGCGAACTCCCGCCAATGGATTTGGCTGGCCTGCTTCGCGGTGTGACGATCAAGTCCGATCTCCTCGACCTCGTCACGTCCATGGTCGAGGCGAAGGCGCGAACACGTGAAATGGGAACGGGACCGGTGCCGCCGCTTCTGGGTGAGTATCTGAACCAGACATTGAATCGCCATCAGGCACTGGCAAAAAGGCCAGCGGTCAGTTCGGCAAAAACCAAAGAACGCTTTGCCTTGGCGGAGCGTTTCTATCATAGAACCGTGATGGAATATGGCGTTCCGGCAGGGGTTACGACTTGTTAACCATACTGTCTTACGCTAATTCCGCCATATTTTCCCGGTTGTGAGAACTGCCGGGTTTTTCGAGTTTCAAGGAGTTGGGGATGCGGGTTTCTTTCGCTGTCGGTGCGGTGTCGATCGCGCTCATGCTGACGGGATGCGCCAGCGACCGGATGGATGACATCGATACGGGTACCAAGCCACAGCCGCTTGAAGCCCAGCCGGTGCAGCCCGTCCAATCCAACAACCTGCCCGATCCGTCGACATCGACCGACTCGTCGCAATTCCCGCAGAAGCCGGCAACCGACCAGACGCTGTCGCAGAACCAGAACGCCAACGCCAATATGCAAGTGGCGGCCAACGCGCAGGACATCAAGAAAGAATCGCTGGTTGGTGGCTGGAAGGTCAACAATGGCGGCACCACCTGCGACATGTTCCTGACGCTGACCAACCTTGGCTCCGGCTCGCGCGGCGGCACGCGCGGCTGCGTCGGCCCGCTTGCCAGCATGGGCTCCTGGGAAGTCGACGGCAAGCAGGTGACCCTCAAGGATCGCAACGGAAATCCCCTGGCGCGGTTCTACAAGACCGCCGACAACCGCCTTGATGGCGCACTCACCTCCGGCCAGACGGTCAGCCTTTCCCGCTAATCATCACATGGATCTTGCAGATGCTGGCTCCGCCTGACTATTCCCAGAGCGTCGTCGAGCGCCTGGAGAAAATGGTGGCGGATGGCGATTTGCAGCGTGATGCGCAGCAATTCGCCATCGCCAGGAAGCTGGACACGGTTCTCTCCACCCTGAAGTCACGACAGCCGGCAGCCAAATCCTCGGTGCTTGGCTGGCTGTTCGCCTCTCAGCGCAAGATCGAAGAGCCGGTGCGTGGGCTCTATATCCACGGCAGCGTCGGGCGCGGCAAGACCATGCTGATGGATACGTTCTTCGAAGTCGCGCCGATCCAACGCAAGCGGCGGGCACATTTCCACGAATTCATGGCCGATGTGCACAATCGCATTGCCGCGCATCGCCAGCGACTGAAGAATGGCGACACAAAGCAGGCTGATCCGATGCCGCCGGTGGCCGCGAGCCTCTATGAAGAGGCGATCCTCCTCTGCTTCGACGAATTTTCCGTCACCGACATCGCCGACGCGATGATTCTATCGCGCTTGTTCACCGAGCTTTTCCGGCTCGGCGCGGTGCTGATCGCCACCTCGAACGTGGCGCCGGACGATCTCTATCGCGACGGATTGAACCGGCAGCTCTTCCTGCCCTTCGTCGATCTGATGAAGCGCTATGTCGATATCGTCTCACTCGACACGCCGACCGACTACCGGCTGGAAAAGACCCGCAGCCTGCCGGTCTGGCTGGTGCCGATCGATGGGCTCAACGATACGCGCATCGAGCAGGCCTGGCATGAACTGACGGAGGGGGCGAAATCCCGTTCCGAGACGATCGAGATGAAGGGCCGGCAGATCCTGGTGCCGCAAGCGGCGGCCAGTGCCGCCCGTTTCACCTTCAAGGACCTGTGCGAGGCGCCGCTCGGTGCGACCGACTATCTGGCGATCGTGGCGCGCTACAAGAACATCGTCATCGAGCACATTCCGGTCTTGACGACAGAGATGCGCAGTCCGACGAAGCGCTTCATCAATCTCATCGATACGCTCTACGATCATCATGTGCGACTGATTGCCTCAGCCGCCGTCATGCCTGAAGAATTGCTGCCGGTCAGGCGCGGCCACGAGGGTTTCGAGTTCGACCGCACGGTCTCACGACTTTTTGAAATGCGCAGTGCCGATTATCTCGCCGAATGCCATTGATTTGTGACATTCGTATTATAAAATCACGAAAATAATTGACGTTTACGTAAGAAAATAATGATCTAACCGATTGAATTTGTTCGCTCCAAATTTACCGGTTGAATTATTCACCTTTTGGGTCTACGCCATCGGCCCATCGGGACCCTGAAAGCGCAAATCAGTCTCCTGCGGTCTAATAAACGTTGAAGGACATTTCTCATGGCGCGTAAGAAAATCGCACTCATCGGTTCGGGCATGATCGGCGGCACGTTGGCGCATCTCGCTGGCATGAAGGAACTGGGCGATGTGGTTCTGTTCGACATTGCTGATGGCATTCCCCAGGGCAAGGGTCTCGATATTGCCGAATCCTCTCCGGTCGATGGTTTCGACGCCAACTATCATGGTGCGAGCGATTATTCGGCCATCGAAGGCGCCGATGTCTGCATCGTCACCGCCGGCGTGCCGCGCAAGCCGGGCATGAGCCGCGACGATCTGCTCGGCATCAATCTCAAGGTCATGGAACAGGTCGGCGCCGGCATCAAGAAATATGCCCCGAACGCTTTCGTGATCTGCATCACCAATCCGCTCGACGCCATGGTCTGGGCGCTGCAGAAATTCTCAGGCCTGCCGAAGAACATGGTCGTCGGCATGGCCGGCGTGCTTGATTCGGCCCGTTTCCGCTATTTTCTGGCGCAGGAATTCAACGTTTCCGTCGAGGACGTCACCGGCTTCGTGCTCGGCGGCCATGGCGATACGATGGTGCCGCTCGCCCGCTACTCGACCGTTGGCGGCATTCCGCTGCCGGATCTCGTCAGCATGGGCTGGGTCACCAAGGAGCGCCTGGAAGAAATCATCCAGCGCACCCGTGACGGCGGCGCCGAGATCGTTGGCCTACTCAAGACCGGCTCTGCCTTTTATGCCCCGGCAGCGGCTGCAATCATGATGGCCGAATCCTTCCTCAAGGATAAGAAGCGCGTTCTGCCCTGTGCCGCGCATCTGACCGGCCAATATGGCGTCAAGGACATGTATGTCGGTGTGCCGACCGTGATCGGCGCCGGTGGCGTCGAGCGCATTATTGAGGTCGAGTTCAACGGCGCGGAAAAGGCTGCCTTCGAGAAGTCCGTCGCCGCCGTCCAGGGCCTTTGCGACGCCTGCGTCGGCATTGCTCCCAGCCTGAAATAAGCCTCTTCAAACGTCATTTCCGACAGGATAGATCCATGAATATCCATGAATATCAGGCCAAGGCCCTGCTCAAGGGTTTTGGGGCTCCGGTGGCCGACGGCGTACCCGTCTTCAAGGCCGGCGAAGCGGAGGCTGCGGCCAAGAAGCTCCCCGGCCCGCTTTACGTGGTCAAGAGCCAGATCCACGCCGGCGGTCGCGGCAAGGGCAAGTTCAAGGAGCTCGGCCCGGACGCTAAGGGCGGTGTGCGGCTGGCCAAGACGATCGAAGAGGTCGTCACCAATACCAACGAAATGCTCGGCCACACGCTGGTGACCAAGCAGACCGGCCCGGCCGGCAAGCAGGTCAACCGCCTCTATATCGAGGATGGCGCCGATATCGACCGCGAGCTCTATCTCTCGATCCTGGTCGACCGTTCGGTCGGCAAGAACGCTTTCGTCGTTTCGACCGAAGGCGGCATGGATATCGAAACCGTGGCGCATGACACGCCGGAAAAGATCGTCACCGTGGCGATCGAGCCTGCGGCCGGCGTGACGGATGCCGATATCAAGGCGCTCTCGGATGCGCTGAAGCTCTCGGGCGAAGCGGCGGCTGATGCGGCAAAGCTCTTCCCGGTGCTCTACAAGGCCTTCGTCGAGAAGGACATGAGCCTGCTCGAAGTCAACCCGCTGATCGTCATGAAGAACGGCCGTGTGCGCGTCCTCGACGCCAAGGTGTCGTTCGACGGCAATGCGCTGTTCCGCCATCCGGACGTGCAGGAACTGCGCGACCAGACGGAAGAGGACGACAAGGAAATCGAGGCGCATAAATATGACCTCGCCTATGTCGCGCTCGACGGCAATATCGGCTGCATGGTCAATGGCGCCGGCCTTGCCATGGCAACGATGGACATCATCAAGCTCTATGGCGCCGAGCCGGCGAACTTCCTCGATGTCGGCGGCGGCGCGACCAAGGAGAAGGTGACGGCGGCGTTCAAGATCATCACGGCCGATCCGGCGGTGAAGGGCATCCTGGTCAACATCTTCGGCGGCATCATGAAATGCGACGTCATCGCCGAAGGCGTGATCGCTGCCGTCAAGGAAGTCGGACTTGAGGTTCCGCTCGTCGTGCGCCTCGAAGGCACCAATGTCGAATTGGGCAAGCAGATCATTCGCGATAGCGGCCTGAACGTCATTCCGGCCGACGATCTCGATGACGCCGCCCAGAAGATCGTCAAGGCGGTCAAGGGCTGAGTGTCGTGGATCAACTGTTCTTTGCCTCGATCGTGTTTGGGCCTCCAGCAGTCATGCTGCTGGTCGCTCAAGCATGTCGCCTGGGGCTGAACAGATTGATCGCAAGTCTTGTCGTACTGACCATCCTCGTGGCCGGCATACTCTGGGCTTGTTCCGAAGTAACCGAAACCTACGCAAGGTTCGGTGAATCGGAAGGCAACGGCGCAGTCGCATCTTTCTGTCTCTTCGGTGCCATTTGGGTCATAGGTGCCGCAGTGAGCTTGTGGATGGTTCTGCCCATGAAAAATGCGCGGAGCGCCAAGTCATGACGTCCCCGCTTCCCCCAACAGCTCAGCATCTCCGCCTGGCGGCCTTTGCCGGCCGCTGGGAAGGTGAAGAGCGCGTGGCGGGATCAGCCTGGACAGCGGCAGGCGAAGCCACCGCAAGCGTCGACGCCGAAAGCCTATTCGACGGTTTTTTCGTCGAGCAGCGCTATCGGCAGACGCGCGACGGCGCGGTGAGCTTCGAATCGCGCAACGTGCTGGGCTTCGATCCGTCGGACGAGAGCTACAAGCTCTACCAGTTCGACTCGATCGGCTTCGTGCCGCCCTCGCCTGCATCGGGTGAATGGCGGGACGAGGCTCTGGTCTTCACCAGAACATCGCCGCGCGGCCGCCAGCGCACCGTCTATCAATTCGAGAATGCAGACTGCTACCGGATGAGCGTGTCCTTCGCGCCCGCCGGCAGCGACACATGGCAGGACGTGGTCAGCGGTCGTTATCGCCGCGCCCGTTCCGTTTCTTCCAATCACTCCTAAAGGCGAAGTCTGAATGTCCATCCTGATCAACAAAGATACCAAGGTTCTCGTGCAGGGCCTGACCGGCAAGACCGGCACGTTCCATACCGAGCAGGCGCTTGCCTATCACGGCACGAAAATGGTCGGCGGCATTCACCCGTCTAAGGGCGGGGAAACCTGGACCGGCGCCAAGGGCGAGACTCTGCCCATCTTCAAGTCGGTCGCCGAGGGCAGGGACGTCACCGGCGCCAATGCGTCGGTCATCTATGTGCCGCCGGCAGGTGCTGCCGCCGCGATCATCGAAGCGATCGATGCCGATATCCCTTTGATCGTCTGCATCACCGAAGGCATTCCTGTGCAGGACATGGTCAAGGTCAAGGCCCGGCTCAACGCGTCCAAGTCGCGGCTGATCGGGCCGAACTGCCCGGGCGTGCTGACGCCGAACGAATGCAAGATCGGCATCATGCCCGGCAACATCTTCAAGAAGGGTTCGGTGGGGGTTCTTTCCCGCTCGGGAACGCTTACATATGAGGCAGTTTTCCAGACCTCGAACGAGGGCCTCGGCCAGACGACCGCCGTCGGCATCGGTGGCGACCCCGTCAAGGGCACCGAATTCATCGACGTGCTCGAAATGTTCCTCGCTGACGACGAAACCAAGTCGATCATCATGATCGGCGAAATCGGCGGCTCGGCCGAAGAGGACGCGGCGCAGTTCCTCAAGGACGAAGCCAAGAAGGGTCGCAAGAAGCCGATGGTCGGCTTCATCGCCGGCCGCACCGCTCCTCCCGGCCGCACGATGGGCCATGCCGGCGCAGTCATTTCCGGCGGCAAGGGCGGCGCGGAAGACAAGATCGCGGCGATGGAATCGGCGGGCATCCGCGTGTCGCCTTCGCCGGCGCGTCTCGGCAAGACCCTGGTCGAAGTGCTCAAGGGCTGAACATCATGAGGCGGGACAAAGGTCCCGCCTTCGCAATCTCTGCCGGCAGTCCCGGCAGCGGCAATTAAAAGGAGGCGGAGAAGATCTCCGCATTGGAAACATGGCAAGGCAAGAGGCCAACCAGCAGTTTGCGGCGACATCGTTCCTCGATGGCGCCAATGCGCATTATATCGAGCAGCTCTATGCCCGCTATCAGGACGATCCGTCGTCCGTGACGCAGGAATGGCAGCAGTTCTTCAAGGCGCTTGAGGATAGTCCCTCCGACATTTCCAAGGCGGCCAAGGGCGCCTCCTGGCAGAAGAAGAACTGGCCGGTGCCGATGAACGGCGAACTGGTCAGTGCGCTCGATGGCGACTGGCCCACGGTGGAGAAGGCGGTTACCAAGAAGCTCGAAGCCAAGGCAGCGCTGGCGCCGGCTGCGGCAGGCCAGGCCGTCAGCCCGCAGGAGATCGAGCGCGCGGCGCGCGATTCTGTGCGCGCCATCATGATGATCCGTGCCTATCGCATGCGCGGCCACCTGCATGCCAAGCTCGACCCGCTCGGCATCGCTGCCCCGGTCGAGGACTATCATGAACTGTCGCCCTCCAATTACGGCTTCGGCCCGGAGGACATGGACCGCAAGATCTTCATCGACAACGTGCTCGGTCTTGAATATGCGACCGTGCGCCAGATGATCGAGATTCTTGAGCGTACCTATTGCTCGACGCTCGGCGTCGAGTTCATGCACATCTCCGATCCGGAGATCAAGTCGTGGATCCAGGAGCGCATCGAAGGCCCGGACAAGGGCGTGGATTTCACCCCGAACGGCAAGAAGGCCATCCTTTCCAAGCTGATCGAGGCCGAAGGTTTCGAGCAGTTCATCGACGTCAAGTACAAGGGCACCAAGCGTTTCGGCCTCGACGGCAGTGAGTCGCTGATACCGGCACTGGAGCAGATCATCAAGCGCGGCGGCCAGGACGGCCTGCAGGAGATCGTGGTCGGCATGGCCCATCGCGGCCGCCTCAACGTGCTGACCAATGTCATGCACAAGCCGCATCGCGCCGTATTTCATGAGTTCAAGGGCGGCTCCTATGCGCCTGACGATGTCGAAGGTTCGGGTGACGTCAAGTACCATCTCGGCGCTTCTTCGGATCGCGAGTTCGACGGCAACAAAGTGCATCTGTCGCTGACCGCCAACCCGTCGCATCTCGAGATCGTCGATCCGGTCGTCATGGGCAAGGCGCGCGCCAAGCAGGACCAGCTTGCCACCCAGTGGGATGGCGACATCATTCCGCTCAAGGAGCGCTCGAAGGTGCTGCCGCTCCTGCTGCATGGCGATGCAGCCTTTGCCGGCCAAGGCGTGATTGCGGAAATCCTCGGGCTTTCCGGTCTGCGCGGCCACCGCGTCGCCGGCACGATGCATTTCATCATCAACAACCAGATCGGCTTCACCACCAATCCGGCCTTCTCGCGTTCGTCGCCCTATCCGTCGGATACGGCCAAGATGATCGAGGCGCCGATCTTCCACGTCAATGGCGACGATCCGGAAGCCGTGGTCTATGCCGCAAAGATCGCCATCGAATTCCGGATGAAGTTCTACAAGCCGGTCGTGATCGACATGTTCTGCTATCGCCGCTACGGCCACAATGAAGGCGACGAGCCGTCCTTCACCCAGCCGAAGATGTACAAGGTGATCCGTTCGCACAAGACGGTCGCGCAGATTTATGCTGACCGCCTGATTGCCGAGGGCCTGATCACCCAGGGCGAGTTCGAAAAGATGAAGGCCGACTGGCGCGCCAATCTCGAGCAGGAATTCGAGGCCGGCCAGTCCTATAAGCCCAACAAGGCCGACTGGCTGGACGGCGTCTGGTCGGGTCTTCGCACCGCCGACAATGCCGACGAGCAGCGCCGCGGCAAGACTGCCATGCCGATGAAGACACTCAAGGAGATCGGCAAGAAGATTTCCGAGATCCCGGAAGGCTTCAACGCCCACAAGACCATCCAGCGTTTCATGGAAAACCGGGCGCAGATGATCCAGACCGGCGAAGGCATCGACTGGGCGACGGCGGAAGCGCTGGCTTTCGGCTCGCTCTGCCTCGACGGCCACAAGATCCGGCTCTCGGGCCAGGATTGCGAACGTGGCACCTTCTCGCAGCGCCACTCGGTGCTCTACGATCAGGAAACGGAAGAGCGCTATATCCCGCTCGCCAACCTGTCGCCGACCCAGGCCAAGTATGAAGTCATCAACTCCATGCTCTCGGAAGAGGCGGTGCTGGGCTTCGAATATGGCTATTCGCTGGCCCGTCCGAATGCGTTGACGCTGTGGGAAGCGCAGTTCGGCGACTTCGCCAACGGCGCGCAGGTGGTGTTCGACCAGTTCATCTCCTCGGGCGAACGCAAGTGGTTGCGCATGTCGGGTCTCGTCTGCCTGCTGCCGCATGGCTATGAAGGCCAGGGCCCTGAACATTCTTCGGCTCGCCTGGAGCGCTTCCTCCAACTCTGTGCCGAAGACAACATGCAGGTTGCCAACTGCACGACGCCGGCCAACTATTTCCATATCCTGCGCCGGCAGATGAAGCGCGACTTCCGCAAGCCGCTGATCCTGATGACGCCGAAGTCGCTGCTGCGTCATAAGCGGGCGGTTTCCGCGCTTGCCGAACTGGCCGGTGAATCCTCGTTCCATCGCCTGCTCTGGGACGATGCCGAGGTGATCAAGGACGGCCCGATCAAGCTGCAGAAGGATTCGAAGATCCGCCGTGTGGTGATCTGCACCGGCAAGGTCTATTTCGACCTGCTGGAGGAACGTGAGAAGCGCGGCGTCGACGACATCTACCTGCTGCGCATCGAGCAGCTCTATCCGTTCCCGGCCAAGGCGCTGATCAACGAGCTCAGCCGCTTCCGCAATGCGGAAATGGTCTGGTGCCAGGAAGAGCCGAAAAATATGGGCGCCTGGTCGTTCATCGATCCATATCTGGAATGGGTGCTGGCGCATATCGACGCCAAGTACCAGCAGGTGCGCTATACCGGCCGTYCGGCCGCTGCCTCGACGGCGACGGGCCTGATGTCCAAGCATCTGGCGCAGCTCGCGGCTTTCCTCGAAGACGCACTCGGCAGCTGAGGACGGAAGCGATGGGCTATTTCCACCTGAAGCTTCTGCCGCCGCGCGCGACCTTTCCCTTCGACATGAACGAAGTGGAAAAGAGCGCGATGACGGAGCATTCCAAATATTGGCGCCGGCTCGCTGAGGATCAGCGCGCCGTTGTCGTCGGCCCGGTCTTCGATCCGAAGGGGGCCTATGGAATTGCCATCGTGGAAACCGAAAACGAGGCGGAGGCCGAGGCATTGGCCGCCGCCGATCCCGTGGCGATGGCCAATCTCGGCTTTCGCTACGAAGTCTCCAACATGCCCTCCCTGATCATCCGCGATATCGACGACCTCTAGGCAAAGCCCGCTTTGCCGTCCTAGGCAAGCTCGCTTTGCTCTCAACCGACCCGAACGACCAACACAAGTCAACATTCAGGACTAGATCCCATGGCAACCGAAATCCGCGTCCCGACATTGGGCGAATCCGTCAGCGAAGCCACCGTCGGCACCTGGTTCAAGAAGGCCGGCGAGGCCGTCAAGGCCGATGAAATCCTTCTCGAGCTGGAAACCGACAAGGTGACGGTGGAAGTGCCGGCGCCGGCTTCCGGTGTGCTCTCCGAAATCACCGTCAAGCAGGGCGACACGGTCGAGCCGGGCGGTCTGCTTGGCCAGATCTCCGAAGGCGGCGCCCAACCGGCTGCGGCCGCACCCGCCGCCAAGGCCGAAGCGCCTGCTCCGGCGGCTCCGGCCCCGGCTGCGCCGCCGGCCCCAAGCGCGATGCCCGCCTCGCCGGCCGCCGCCAAGGTGGCCGCGGACAATAACATCGCCGTTTCCTCCGTCGACGGTTCCGGCAAGCGGGGCCAGGTGCTGAAGGAAGATGTGCTCGCGGCGATCGCCAAGCCGGCCGCCGCTGCAGCGCCTGCACCGGCGCCCGTCCAGGTGCGTGCGCCATCCTCGGCCGACGATCAGGTCCGCGAAGAGCGCGTCAAGATGACCCGTCTGCGCCAGACCATCGCCAAGCGCCTCAAGGACGCGCAGAACAGCGCCGCCATGCTCACCACCTATAACGAGGTGGACATGACGGCGGTGATGAGCCTGCGCAACAAGTACAAGGACCTGTTCGAGAAGAAGCATGGCGTCAAGCTCGGCTTCATGGGCTTCTTCACCAAGGCCTGCACGCATGCGCTGAAGGAAATCCCGGCGGTCAATGCCGAGATCGACGGCACCGACATCATCTACAAGAACTATTGCCATGTCGGCGTCGCCGTCGGCACCGACAAGGGCCTCGTCGTTCCGGTCGTGCGTGATGCCGACCAGATGGGCATTGCCGAGATCGAAAAGGAAATCGGCCGGCTCGGCAAGGCAGCGCGCGATGGCGCGCTCTCCATGGCCGACATGCAGGGCGGCACCTTCACCATTTCCAATGGTGGTGTTTACGGCTCGCTGATGTCTTCGCCGATCCTCAATGCGCCGCAGTCGGGCATTCTCGGCATGCACAAGATCCAGGAGCGGCCGATGGCGATCGGCGGCCAGGTGGTGATCCGGCCGATGATGTATCTGGCGCTCTCCTATGACCACCGCATCGTCGACGGCAAGGAGGCGGTGACCTTCCTCGTTCGCGTCAAGGAGAGCCTCGAAGATCCGGAACGCCTGGTTCTCGATCTCTGATCGGCAGATGCCGGCAAGGGCGCGGGATTCCCCGCGTCCTCCTCGTGAAAGAGTGGCCATGAACGTCTTCGTGTTTACGACATTTCCCGTGCTTGTCGCGTGGAGCGTTATGCTGCTCGTCGTTCACATCATGCTGCAGGCCAATCTGGCGACGCATGAACTCGGTTCCGACTGGAATGCCGGGCCGCGAGACGACCGGAGACCGGTGAAGGGTGCATTTGCCGGCCGGGCGGATCGCGCCTCGCAGAATTTTCGCGAAAGTTATCCCGCTTTTGTCGGTCTGGCGCTGGCGCTTGCCATCACCCATCCGGCCTCGGCTTGGGGACATGCCGGGGCGCTCACCTGGTTTGTCGCCCGCATCGCCTACATCCCGCTTTATCTCGCGGGCATTCCCTATATCCGCTCACTGGTCTGGCTCGTCTCGATGCTCGGCCTGCTCATCATGTTTCTTAGCGTGCTTTTCTAGTCCACCATCCGGCAGGAGGAAGACATGGCATTCGAAAACATTCCGGCCATCCAGGCGCATATCTGCGTCAGCGACGGCGTCGAGGCGATCGAATTCTATAAGCGGGCGCTCGGTGCGGAGAATACGTTCTTCAAGCTGCATGACGATGGCCAGCGCGTCATGCATGCCAATCTTGCCATTTATGGCGGCGAGGTCATGCTGCATGACGAATTCCCCGAGCATGAAAGCACGGTGCGTGCGCCGGCGACGCTGGGTGGCACGAGTTTCGCGATCAACATCAACATGAAATCGGCAGCCGAACTGGACGCCGCCTTTGCCCGTGCCGTTGCGGCCGGCGCGACCTCGATCATGGAGCCGGGCGATATGTTCTGGGGCGCGCGTTACGCCCGTATCGCAGATCCCTATGGCCACGTCTGGGCTTTCAACGCAGCGATCGGGAGCTGAGCCATGCCGGCGGAGCCAAAATGGTAATGTTTCGGCCCTTTGCCATTGTTGCTTTTCTCGCGTGCGGCATGTTGCCGGCGATGGCTGCCGAATGCCCGCAAGAGCACGCCATCTATGCGGATTCCAAGGGTGCCTATACGCTGACCTTCGAACCGGTCGACCTCGCCTCCTCATCCTCGACGCATCGGTTCAGCGTGAAGGTGAAACAAGGCGGTGCAGTGCTCGACGGCTATGTCATGCCGTCGGACACGGTCGAGCGCACCAACGGAATGCTGTTCTACAATTGCCCCGACGGCGATGTGACGGGTGCTGACCTTGCCGCCTGCACGGTGTGGCAAGGCGTGATCTATGGCAATGACCAGGGCAAGCTGCAACTCCTGCCGCAGCAGGGCGCCAAGGCGGCTCCGGAAATTCTGTTGCCCGGATTCGGGCCGGCTCTGCAGGCGTCCGATGCCTGGAAGAAGATCAAGGCCACGGTCGTACCTTGGGATGTACTAGCCTTGAAAGGGTGCTCATGAGCGACGATCGCGTTCTTCTCGTCACCGGCGGCAGCCGCGGCATCGGTGCTGCCGTCTGCCGCAAGGCTGCTAGCCTGGGCTGGCAGTTGATGATCAATTATGTCTCGAACGAAGCGGCGGCCCGCGCGCTTGCCGACGAGATCATCGCCGCGGGCGGTTTGGCGAAGATCGTCCAGGGCGATACCGGCAGCGAGGAAGGCGTGATGGCGATCTATGCTGCCGTCGACCGTGAATTCGGCCGGCTCGACGGCGTGTTCAACAATGCCGGCGTGGTCGATACCGTCGCCCGCGTCGACGAGATGGGCTGGGCGCGGCTGGAGCGGATGTTCAACATCAATGTGCTGGGTGCGATCCGCGTCGCCGGCGAGGCGGTGAAGCGCATGTCGACGCGCCATGGCGGTCGTGGCGGCGTGATCATCAATAATTCCTCGATGGCTGCCGTGATCGGCGGCCCGAATGTTTATGTTGACTATGCCGCCTCCAAGGGCGCGATCGATACGCTGACGATCGGGCTTGCCAAGGAAGTGGCGACCGAAGGCATCCGTGTCAATGCGGTGCGCCCAGGCATTATCGACACCGAGATTCACGCCTCCGGCAGCCTGCCGGATCGGCCGCGCCAGGCCGGTCCCGACATTCCGATGAAGCGGGCAGGCACGGCCGATGAAGTCGCCGATGCGGTCACCTATCTACTCTCCAACCAGGCGTCCTACATTACCGGCGCCCTACTGAATGTCAGCGGCGGACGCTAACCGCCGGAAGCGAAGGGATTTTCCATGTCATACGACGTCATCGTTATCGGATCCGGCCCTGGCGGCTATGTCTGCGCCATCAAGGCGGCTCAGCTCGGCCTGAAGACCGCTGTGGTCGAGAAGCGCGCCACGTTCGGCGGCACCTGCCTCAATATCGGCTGCATCCCGTCCAAGGCGCTGCTGCATGCCTCCGAACTCTATGCGCATGCGCACCATGGCATGCAGAGCCTCGGCATCGAGCTTTCCGGCGTGAGCCTCAGCCTCGACAAGATGATGGCGCACAAGGATGCCGTGGTGAAATCGAATGTCGACGGCGTCGCTTTCCTGTTCAAGAAGAACAAGATCGATGCCTTCCAGGGTACCGGCAAGGTGCTCGGCCAGGGCAAGGTCTCGGTGACTGCCGACAACGGCGAGACGCAGGTGCTGGAGACGAAGAACATCGTCATCGCCACCGGCTCCGACGTCGCCGGCATTCCGGGCGTCAAGGTCGATATCGACGAGAAGGTGATCATCTCCTCGACCGGTGGCATTGCGCTGGAAAAGGTGCCGGAACACCTGATCGTGGTCGGCGGCGGTGTCATCGGCCTCGAACTCGGCTCGGTCTGGAGCCGGCTGGGCGCCAAGGTTACCGTGGTCGAATATCTCGATGCGATCCTCGGCGGCATGGATGGCGAAGTGTCGCGGCAGTTCCAGCGCATGTTGGCCAAGCAGGGCCTGGACTTCAAGCTCGGCGCCAAGGTGACGGGTGTCGAAAAGAGCGCCAAGGGCGCCAAAGTGACTTTCGAGCCGGTCAAGGGCGGCGCTGCCGCGACGCTGGAAGCTGATGTCGTGCTGATCGCCACCGGCCGCAGGCCTTATGCAGATAACCTCGGCTTGGCTGAAGCCGGGGTAGCGGTCGACAATCGTGGCCGGGTCGAGATCGACGACCATTTCCGCACCAATGTGCCTGGCGTCTATGCCATCGGCGACGTGGTGCGCGGGCCGATGCTGGCACACAAGGCCGAAGACGAGGGCGTGGCCGTGGCCGAGATCATGGCCGGCCAGCATGGGCATGTGAACTACAATGCCATTCCGAGCGTCGTCTACACCCAGCCGGAAGTGGCTTCGGTCGGCAAGACCGAGGAAGAGTTGAAGAAAGAAGGCGTGGCCTACAAGGTCGGCAAATTCCCCTTCACCGCCAATGGTCGCGCCCGCGCCATGGAAGCGACGGAAGGTTTCGTCAAAATCCTCGCCGATCAGGCGACGGATCGGGTTCTGGGCGCCCATATCGTCGGCTTCGGTGCCGGCGAGATGATCCATGAGGCGACGGTGCTGATGGAATTCGGCGGCTCGTCGGAGGATCTCGGCCGCACCACGCATGCGCATCCGACGATGTCGGAAGCGGTGAAGGAAGCCGCACTCGCGACTTTCTTCAAGCCGATCCATATCTGATTGGTCCAGGAATATTTCCAGGGGCGCCGCGATGGGAACAGCGGCGCTCTTTCCATTTCGGCCTATCGCCGCACGATTTGCCGCAGCCATTGAAATGACTGCCCTTGCCTTCGCCAATCAGTTAGAGTGTGCCGATCCGATCAAGGGGTTTTGCCCATGGAAAAGCCGGTCTCGACCACACCGCACTTGCCGAATCCGGCCCTGCCAGCGGCCGATTGGGCAGACTGCTATGAGATAGAGATTCGGGCGGATGTCTTGTCGGCAATCGATGCGACGCGGATGGCGATCGGCCGCTTCCCGCTGTGGGTCCGGTTGCTGATGCAGTTGCGCAATGCGGCGGTCGGTGTCGTCGGATTGAAGGCGGCTACGGATCAGCCGACCGACGAGATCGAGATGATCGGGATTTTTCCCGTCGTCAGCCGTGCCGACGACGAGGTCGTGCTCGGCTTCGATGACCGACACCTGGATTTTCGTATTGTCATGCACGTCCGGGATGCGGGACATGGCCGCAAGATTGTCAGCGCGACCACGCTCGTTCGCCGCAAGATACTGCTTGGCAGGATCTACATCGCGTTTGTGACGCCATTTCACAAACTGATTGTCAAGACGACATTGATGAATCTCGGCAGGAGACTTGCCGTGAGTCAGTCGACCGGCGTGACGGTATAGCCCTTTGCCCTGAACAGTTCGACGAGCCCCTGGTCGCCGATCAGGTGCAGGGCGCCGACGGCCATGAACACATCGCCCTTGGCAAGCATAGGCTCGGCCCGGTCAGCCATGTGGTGATTGCGCTGTGTAACGATGCGATTCTCGAACTCATTCATGTCCTTGAAATCGCTCTCCTTCTTTTCCGGCGCAAAATAGGCGCCGGCAGGGAAGATCATGCCGATCTGGCTGCGCAGATAGAGCTTGATCGTCGTCTCCATCATGTCGCGGGTATAGTCGGGATAGCGCACAGTGCTCATCAGCGATCGGACATGGAATTCGACCGGCATGCTGGCCATGGCTTCGAGCTGTTCCTGCAGGGTTTCGACGCCCTTCACCTCCTTGCCCGCGGCCTGGGCTTCGACGGCCAATTTCTGGTCGAGGAAGGGCACACCCTTGTTCTTGCGGGAGATTTCGCAGGTCGACAAAGCCACCATCGAGGTCAGGATATAAGGCTTCATCTTGACCACCGAGCCGAGCGGAATGCCGCGGCCCATCAGCGCCTTTTCCAGCACCTTCTGGTCATCGGGCGAGAGATAGTCGATCAGCGTCTTCGCATCGGTGAACATCATCAGGCCCGGTTGGGCGAACAATTTCAGCGATGCCTTCTTCGCGTCGAGAATTTCGTCGGATTCGAGGATGATCGTCTTGGCGCTTGCATAGGCTGCCTTGGCTTCCGGCGGCAGATCGGTGACGCGCGGGTCGGCGACATGCATGGTGCCGAGCAGCCAGTCGGTCGGCTGGCCGGCTTTTTCCATTTTCCAGAAGCGATGGGTGGAATTCTTGACCTTTTCGCCCTCGGCCTTCAATTTTTCGTAAGCAGCCGGATCGCTCTTCTCAAGATCGGCCACCCGATCGCGGGCGCCACAGCTTGCGTCCTCGTCGGCATGTGCCGGCGGCGAGAAGAGGATGAAGGCGACGGACATCAGCGCCAGGAAATGAATGAGGATGAGAGCATAGGTCAATCCACTCGCCATGCGGTCAAGCTTGGACGGGGAGAGCCGGTCGGCGGAGGAGAGCGATGCGAGCGTCATGTCCAACCTTGTCGTTAACGTGGCCGGAACGATAACGGCTCAGCTTCTCATTTTCATTAATAACTATGGTTAACCGGCACGCGGATGGGCGCGCTCGAAGGCGTCGAGCAGGCGCGCGGCGTCGACGCCGGTATAGACCTGCGTCGTCGACAGACTGGCATGACCAAGCAATTCCTGGATGGCGCGCAGATCGCCGCCGGCGGAGAGCAGGTGCGTGGCGAAGGAGTGCCTGAGCGCATGCGGCGTCGCCGTGTCCGGCAGGCCGAGCCCCGAGCGCATCTTCTGCATTTCCCGCTGGATGATCGCCGGCTGCAACGGCCCACCGCGGGCGCCGAGGAAAAGCGGCGTATCCCCAGCGATCGGATAGGGGCAGAGGCGGATATAGGCTTCGACGCCCTCCAGAGCCGCGGCCAGCAGTGGCACGATGCGGGTCTTGTTGCCTTTGCCGGTGATCCGGAGCGTCGCCGTGCCGGTCGGGAAATCTGTCGTCTTCAGCGACAACGCCTCGGAAATGCGCAAGCCCGAGCCGTAGAGCAGACCGAGCAGGGCGGCGTTGCGCGCGGCGATCCACGGCTCCTCGGCAAGCTGGCCGTGGTCGGAAGAGACGAGGATCGCCTGTTCGGCGGAGAGTGGTTTCGGCAGGCTTTTCGGCTGCTTTGGCGAGCGCACGGCCCGGGCGCCCGCGGCGTTCACCAGGCCTTTCTTTTCCAGATGGCGCAGGAGAGAGCGCAGGCCGGCGAGACCGCGGCCAAGGGTGCGCGCGCCGGCGCCATCCTTGCGGCGGCTGGCGAGGAAGGCGCGCAGGTCTGCGGGGCGCAAGTCGCGGATGTCGGAGAGCTTTGCCGGCCCGGCGGCGTGTTTTGCCAGGAATTGCAGGAATTGCCGCGTATCGCGCTCATAGGCCTCGATCGTGAGTTCCGACAGCCGCCGTTCGCCGGAGAGCGAATCGAGCCAGACCTGGCGCTCGGCCAGGAGCTTTTCGTCGGCCATGATCAGGATTTCGTTCACGGGCGTCTCCGCAGGTCGGTGCCCGATCGTGTCGGAGAAAGGTTAGCGATCCGTTATCGGCGACAGCATCTTCCCGATGAGCCGCAACAGGCCCTTGCCGGCCGATTCGGGCTCGATGCCGATTTCGGAAAAGCGGAAGTCACGCTCCCTCGCTTCGCCGGTCAAGAGGAGATAGCCGACACCGACACCAGATTTTTGCGCGGCCTCTTCCGCCAGGGTGAGGTGATTGCGAAGAAGTTGCGGATCGACATTCTCCGCCAGCCCCGATTCGTCGGAAGGTGACGCGTTGGAGAGAAAGCAGACGACCCGCTTCTGCCAGTCACCTTTCTCCAGTCGCGAGACGGCCCATTCCAGCGCTTCGCCATCGATATTGTCACCGGGCACGTCGGGGTGCAGGGCAAAGATGAGATTGCGCTGCCAGCCGGTCGACTGGTCCGCGGACTTGTAGATGACATGGCGGAGGTCACAGAGCCGGCCGGGATTGGCGGGTGAGCGGGCTTTGCGCCATTTCTTGCGTGATTGGCCGCCATCGACACCGCGCGTCGTGAAGCCGAGAATTTCCGAGCGGATGCTGCATTGGTCGAGAACCGAGATCGCACATTCGACCGCGACTAGCGCCGACAGCATTTTCAGCCCGCGCATCACCGCGGAATGGTCGATCAGCAGTGTGACCACCATCTGCTCGCGATCGGCCTGCGGATAATGCGCCACGAGCGCACGAACCAACGGCAGGGAGGATTCGAGTATTTCCAGCCGCTCGCGCTGGAAGCGTCGCTGAAAATCCTGGATCGCTGCATCGAAACGGACATTGATGAGGTCACGCGACGGCGTCAGAATTTGCTGGATGTCTTCGCTGGTGATGATTTCATCGAATTCGCGGGTGAAAACCGAATAGGACTGTGGCGGCGTGCCGGGCTCCAGCGGCGGCGGACGATACGGCTTTTGCGGGATGAGGCCGTCGAAGATCCCCATGCGGTCAGTCCTTGGATTCGTTGTTTTGATCTGGGTATCGTTAACCGCATCTACGGCTCAGGCAAACCGCCAAACGGTCGTCTTTTTGACCTCGGCGTCTTCCAGCGCCCGCGTTACCGAGACCTCATAAGTCGCAAGGGCCTGCATCCGCTGACGCGGGCAATAGCTGCGGCCGGGATCGCCGACGATGACGGTCTTGCCGGTTTCGACGAGTGATTCAAACCATGGGATCAGCCGCTCGGCGAAAGATTTGTCGTAGAAAACGTCGCCGGCCAGCAGGATATCGGCGTCGATTGTCGTGCCGATGATGTCGGCATTGGAAAAGGCGATCTCGACCTGGTTGAGCCGGCTGTTCAGGCTGACCGCGTGACCAGTCCAGGGATCGATGTCGATGGCCTGAACCGACCCTGCGCCTGCCTTGACCGCCGCGATCGCGAGGAGTCCCGAACCGGTGGCGAAATCGAGCACACGCTTGCCGGCTACCGCCTCGGGATGATCAAGGATATAGCGCGCCAGCCCCTGTCCACCGGCCCAGGCGAAGGCCCAGAAGGGCGGCGGCAGGCCGATTTCCTCCAGTTCCGCCTCGGTTTTCAGCCACAGGTCATGCGCCTCGTCGGCCAGATGCAGCCGGATTTCCGGCACATGCGGCGGCGTCATGATCGCGGTGTTGTCGAGAATGAAGCGGACCGGATCGGTCTTCATGGAGAAAGCGGCGGGCTCTCCAGGCCACCCATCCTGCAGATTTCGAGATATTCCTTCTCGGTGACCGGTTGGACGGAGAGGCGGGAGAGCTTGACCAGCGCCATTTCGGAGAGCGAAGCCGTGTTCTTCACCGTATCCAGCGTCACCGGCTTCGGCACGTCAACAACGGCGCGGATGTCAACGCATTCCCAGGTCGGGGCATCGGCGGTGGAGTCCGGATGTGCCAGCGCGCAGACCTCGGCGATGCCGACGATCTCCAGGCCCTCGTTGGAATGGTAGAAGAAGCCTTTGTCGCCGATCTTCATGGCGCGCATGTTGTTGCGGGCGGCGTAGTTGCGCACACCATCCCATTCCTGGCCGGCCTCGCCTTTGTCCTTGAGCATTTGCCAGGAAAATTTGAACGGTTCGGATTTGAACAGCCAATAGGCGGCCATGATCAGAACCCTTCCGCCTTGTTAAAGGTCCAGTTCCACGGGCGGATATCGACGGAGGCGAACAGGCCGGCCTGGGCATAGGGGTCGGCGGCGGAAATCGCCTTGGCCTCTTCCAGGTTTTCGGCTTTCACCACCACCAGGCTGCCATTCGGCTTGCTGTCGGCATCCAGAAAGGGACCGGCGAAAGCCAGCGTGCCTTCGGCATTGATCTTGTTCAGCCATTCGACATGCACCGGTCGTGTATCCATCCGCAATTGCAGGGCATTGGGTTTATCCTGGCAGACGAAGGCGAAGAGCATGGTCGTTCCTTTCATTCGGTGGTGATGGGGCGGGACATCAATGCCGCCATCGCGGTCTTCACATCAAGCTGTCCTTCTATGATCGAAGCGACCGCATTTGTCACCGGCATATCAATGCCGCGTTCGGCCGAAAGCCGTGCGGCGATGGCTGCGGCATGCGCGCCTTCCACGAGTTCGCCTGATGGAAGCGTGGCACGGCCGGTGCGGCCGGTCTCGATGCCGAAGCGCAGGTTACGCGACTGGTGGCTGGTGGCGGTCAGCACGAGATCGCCAAGACCGGAAAGGCCGCGCACGGTCTCCGATCTGCCGCCAAATGCTTCGACGAAGCGCGACATCTCGGCGAGCCCGCGCGAAATCAGCGCTGCGCGTGCCGAATCGCCGAGCCCCGCGCCTTCGACGATGCCGCAGGCGATCGCCAGAACATTCTTAAGCGCGCCGCCGAGCTGCACGCCGATGCGGTCATCCGACGGATAAAGCCGGAAGGTGGGGCCGGAGATCAGCCTGGCGATACGCTCGGCCTCGTCGAGCTCGGGCGAGGCAATCACCATGGCTGTCGGCAGGCCGCGCGCGATATCGGCGGCGAAGCCGGGACCCGACAGCACCGAGATCGAATGGCCGGGTAGCTCCGCCTCCAGCACCTCGGTCAGCAGCCGGCCGGTCATCTTGTCGATGCCCTTGGCGCAGGTGACGATCGATTGCTGCTGGCGGAGATGGCCGGCGAGGTGGTGTGCTGCTTCGCCTTGCATCTGGCTCGGCATGACGAAGAGCACCACCGAAGCGTCCTCAAGGACCATCGCGTCTGCCGTGTAGCGTATATTGTCCGGTAGGCTGATGCCGGGCAGGTTGCGGGCATTGACATGCGTTGCGGCCATGGTGCGCGCAAGATCCGGGTCGCGGCAGAGCAATGTGACCTCGGCATTGTCGGAGATCGCAGCGGCGGCGGTGAGTGCCGTGCCGAAAGCCCCGGAGCCGACGATGACAATGCTTTCCTTCATGCTTTGGCCCCGCGTTTGCCGGAACCCAGCAGCGTTTCGGCATTCTGGTCGAGCGGCCAGCGTGAGCGCGGCGCAACTGTGAGATCGTCGGGCCCAAAACCTTCGGCCATCCGCTCCAGCCCGGCCCAGGCGATCATGGCGGCATTGTCGGTGCAGAGCGCCATCGGCGGAGCGATGAAACGGAAGCCGTATTTGTCGGAAATTACCTGCAGGGTGCCGCGCAGTTCGCGATTGGCGGCGACGCCGCCGGCAACGACCAGCGCCCGCTCGCGGACGTCGGGAAAGCGTTCGCGGAAACGCTGCAAGCCGCGGCCGATACGGTCGCGCATCGTGCGGCTCACCGCATTCTGGAAGGAGGCGCAGATATCGGCAATGTCCCTGTCGGTCACCGGGGCGATCGATTCTGCCGCCTGCCGCACCGCCGTCTTCAGGCCGGAGAAGGAGAAATCGAGTCTTGCTTCGCCCACCAATGGCCGCGGGAAGACGAAGCGCTCGGGGTCGCCGTCCCGCGCCGCCTTCTCGACCGCCGGGCCGCCGGGATAGGGCAGGCCGAGCAGTTTGGCGGTTTTGTCGAAGGCCTCGCCCAGCGCATCGTCGATCGTCGTGCCCCAGCGCTCGTAGTCGCCGACGCCCTTGACGAGGATGAGCTGCGTATGGCCGCCAGAGACGAGCAGCAGCAGGTAGGGGAAGGCAAGCCCATCCGTCAGCCGCGCGGTCAGCGCGTGACCTTCGAGATGGTTGATCGCGTAGAGCGGCTTGCCGGATGCCATGGCGATCGCCTTGCCGGTCATCAGGCCGACCAGCAGGCCGCCGATCAGGCCGGGACCGGAGGTGGCGGCGATCGCGTCGATGTCATCCAATGTCGTTCCCGCGCGAGCCAGAGCCTCAGCGATCAGCGTATCGAGAGCCTCAACATGGGCGCGGGCGGCGATCTCCGGCACCACGCCGCCATAGGCCGCATGTTCGTCGAGCTGGGAGAGCACGACATCGGCGACGATCCGGCCGCTGCCATCGGCTGCGCGCTCGACGACGGCCGCGGCCGTTTCGTCGCAGCTGGTTTCAATGCCGAGAACGCGCGTGGGAATGGTGTTAGCCCTTTTGTCCGATTGCGGAAGCATGGAAAGACGGATAGTGGGAAGCCGATTATAGTGGATTCTGCGGATGCATATAAAACCTTTCAGGATCGGCACAAGAGGCAGTCCGCTCGCGCTCAAGCAAGCACATGAGGTGCGCGACCGGCTGATGGCGGCCCATAGCCTGCCGGAAGAGGCATTCGAGGTCGTGCCGCTCTCGACCCGTGGCGACCGCGTCACCGATCGTTCGCTGGCCGAGATCGGCGGCAAGGGCCTGTTCACCTTCGAGCTGGAAGAACAGCTGAAATCAGGCGAACTCGATTTCGCCGTGCATTCCTCCAAGGATATGGCGACCATCCTGCCGGCAGGGCTTGAGATTGCCGCCTATCTGCCGCGCGAGGATTTTCGCGATGCCTTTATCGGCCGCGCCGCGCCGCGCCTGATGGAGCTGCCGGAAGGCGCCATGGTCGGCACTGCGTCATTGCGACGGCAGGCACTGGTGCGCAAGCTCAGGCCGGACCTGAACGTCAAGATATTCCGCGGACTGGTCGATACGCGACTGAGGAAGCTGGCTGACGGCGAAGCGGATGCCACTTTGCTCGCTTATGCCGGCCTGAAGCGGCTCGGCAAGCCGGAGGTGGCGACCGAGCTTCTCGACCCGGAGATTTTTCCGCCGGCGCCGGCGCAAGGCGCCATCTGTGTCGAAGCGCGGACCGGCGATGGTCGCGTCGGTGAATTGTTTGCTGCCGTCAACCACGCGCCCACCTTCGCCGCGGTCACTTGCGAGCGGGCTTTTCTCGAAGTGCTCGACGGCTCATGCCGTACGCCGATCGCCGGTTATGCGGTGATCGAGGGCGACGATCTCGTCTTTTCGGGCATGATCCTGACACCCGACGGCGCCAGGCATCATTCGATCGCAGCCCGCGGGCCGGCGTCACAATGCCGTACCATCGGCCTGACCGCCGGAGCGGATATCCGCAATGCGGCAGGCTCATCCTTTTTCGAATTCTGGAGTTGAGAGCCAATGCGTGTGCTGATCGTGCGGCCCGAACTGCAGGCCAGGCAGACGGCCGAAAAGCTGGCGGCTTTGGGTCATGAGCCGGTTGCGTTTCCGCTCTTCCGGCCGATCCACGATCTGCCGCATCTTTCAGATGCCTTGCGGTCGAAATATTCGGCGCTGGCCATTACCTCGGCCGAGGCGGTGCGCTGCCTTCAGGCGCTCGGGCCGGATCTGAAGCCCTATCTCGGGGTAACGGTGTTCACCGTCGGCAAAGCGACGTCGCGAATCGCCAAGGAAGCCGGCTTCACCGATGTGATCTCCGCCAGCGGCAGCGGCAACGACCTGGCGGGGCAGGTGGCTGGTCTTGCCGTGGGCTCGCTGGATACCAACCCGATCCTTTATCTCGCCGGCCACAAGCGCAGCGGCATTTTCGAGGAAACGCTCAGGGACAATGATGTCGACTGCGTGACGGCGGAAATCTACGAGATGGAGCCGATCGTCTATCCGATGCCGAAGCTGCAGCAACTCGTGGTGAACCGGCCGGTCGATGCCGCGTTTCTGTTTTCGCGGGAGAATGCCAAGGCTTTCTTCGATCTGGAGATTTTTCGGCAAAGCAAGGAATCGTTAAGGAAAACGCTGTTCTTTTGCCTCAGTCGCAATATAGCCGATGCAGTCCCGGAGGAATTGCGGGAAAGTGTCGTCGTAAGCACGAATCCGGACGAGGACGAACTCATCGATCTGCTCTGACCGCGGAAGCGGCAGAAAGGCCTTGCGGTGCGGCGGCGCTCCGCTAAGGTTCTGACTATAACCAAGAAGGGCTTACCATGGACACGGACCCGACCCGCCATTCCAAAAGCAATGACGATCCGCGCACCATCGATCTGTCGCCGGAAGAGGTGAAACCTGTCACGCCCGGCGAGGCGGAAGGCACCGACGAGGACGTGAAGGCATCTCCTTCGGACGAGCCGGTGGCGGCGGCCGAGGAGCCGCAGACTGCACAGGCGGAGCAGCCTCAACCATCGCAACAGCCGGCGGCACAACAGGGCAGCCGCGGCTCGCTATTGGCCGCAAGCTTTGTGGTCGGTGTCGTCGTGCTGGCGGGTGCCGCCGGCCTGCAATATTGGGGCGTCCTGCCGAATATGGGGTCTGACGACAAGACGGCCGGCACGCTCAACATGTTGTCGGGCGATGTCGAAGCGATGAAGTCGTCGGTCGCGGCGCTGAAGGAAGCCAAGCCCGAGGTCGATTTTACTCCGGTCAACGACAAGATCGCCGCGATCGAGAAGAAGCTCGCCACCGTGCCGCAGCCGAACGGCCTCTCGGCTGATGCCGACGCGCGGATTTCGGCGCTGAACGACGAGGTCGCTGGGCTGAAGACGGCACTCGCCGACCAGAAGAAGACCGAAGATGAGATGAAGGCAGCGCTCCTGCTCAGGCTTGAAGCCCTGGAGAAGAAGACGAGCGAGCCACGTGACGATATCCAGGTCGCCGTTGCCATTGCCTCGGCCGGCCTGAAGGCGGCGATCGATCGTGGCGGCCCGTTCACAGCCGAGCTCGACACGCTGGCCGGCATCGATGCCAATGACCCGGCGGTCAAGGAGCTGAAATCCTTTGCCGCGACCGGCGTGCCTTCGCGCACCGATCTTGTGGCGCAATTTTCCGATGTCGCCGATCGCATTATCGGCGCGATCAATGCCGGCAATCCGAACCAGAGCCTGACCGACCGGCTGCTTTCCAGTGCCTTCTCCGTCGTAAAGGTTCGGCCGGTCGGCAATGTCGAGGGTGATACGCCCGAGGCGATCGTGGCGCGCATGGAGACGAAGCTTACCAATGGCGACCTGAAGGGCGCCGATGCGGAATGGCAGAAGCTGCCAGCCGCAGGCAAGCAAGCCTCCGCTGATTATGCCAAGTCGCTGAGCGCACGCATCCGCGTCGAAGAACTGGTCGGCTCGACACTGACCAAGGCGGTGCAGGGCACCGAGACCAAGGGCTGAACCATGATCCGTATCCTCATCTATTTCCTGGTGATCCTGGCGCTGGGTTTCGGCTTTTCCTGGCTCGCCGAACGGCCGGGCGATCTCTTCGTCATCTGGCAGGGCAAGCGCATCGAAATGAGCCTGATGGTGGCGGCGACCATGCTGGTCGTGCTCGTCGCGCTCATCATGTTTACCTGGTGGCTCATCCGCACCATCTGGACCTCGCCGCATTCGGTGACGCGCTATTTTCGTGCCCGCAAGCGCGATCGCGGCTACCAGGCGCTGTCGACCGGCCTGATTGCGGTAGGTTCGGGCGATGCGCCGCTGGCGCGGAAAATGCTGGATCGGACCAAGGGACTGATCCGAGCCGACCAGGAGCCGCTCATTCATCTGCTCGAAGCCCAGGCCTCGCTGATCGAGGGCAAGACCGAGGATGCGCGCAAGAAATTCGAGGCGATGGCCGAGGATCCCGAAACCCGCGAACTCGGCCTGCGCGGGCTCTATCTCGAAGCCCAGCGGTTGGGTGCGCACGAGGCCGCCCGCCACTATGCGGAAAAGGCAGTGGAGAAGGCGCCGCATCTGCCCTGGGCYGCCGATGCCACGCTCGAATATCGGGCGCAGGCGGGGCGCTTCGACGATGCCATTCGGCTCTTGGAGCAGCAGCGCGTGCTTGCCGGCATGGATCGCAAGCAGCATGACCGCAAGAAGGCCGTGCTGCTCACCGGCCGGGCGCTGGCACGGCTCGAAAGCGATCCGAAGGGCGCCCGCGACGATGCGGGTGCCGCGCTGAAGCTGGCGCCGGCGCTGATTCCGGCCGCGACGATCGCGGCAAAAGCCTATCTGCGCGAGAACAACAGCCGCAAGGCGATGGCGACGCTCGAACAGGTCTGGCGGCTGGCGCCGAATTCCGAACTTGCCGCCGCGTATCTCGCGGCCGGCGGCGCGTCTGCGGCTGACAAGCAGCGTCGCGCGGAGCGGCTGGAGGCGATCCAGCCGACAGCCTACGAAGCGCTCTACGCCTCTGCATCCGCTGCCTATGATGCACGCGATTTCGCCACTGCGCGCCGCAAGGCTGAAGCTGCGGCGAAGATCGACGAGCGCGAGAGCATTTATATGCTGATGGCCGATATCGAGGAGGCCGAGACCGGCGATCAGGCGCGCGTGCGCCATTGGCTGTCACAGGCGCTGCGGGCGCAGCGCGATCCGGAATGGGTGGCGGACGGCCGGGTGTCGCCATACTGGCTTCCGATCTCGCCGGTCAGCGGCCGGCTCGATGCCTTCGAATGGAAGCGCGCCGTCGCAGCAGCACCGCTTGCGATCGAAGGCAAGGATTTCAACAAGGCCGCGGAAGCGTTCCGCCAGCTTCCGGATGCCAAAACCGAGCCGGCGCCAGAGTCCAAGGTAAGCTACAATGAAGTGAAGGCTCCTGAGAGCGCTAGGATTGCCGAGGTGTTGAACGGTCGGACGACGGAGACAACTCCTGTCATCGCCGCCGAGGCCGTTCCTGCCAAGCCGGTCGTGGAGGTGTCGACAGCGGCTGTCGTGGCAGAGGCGTCGCCGAAAGCAGAGGCGCAGAAGCCAGTGCCGGCGCGAGAGGCGGCTGCTGACGACAAGCCGTTCTTCGGCGGCGCGCCGGATGATCCGGGCGTCAAGGCCGGCAAGCAGCCGGAAAAGAACGGCTTTCGGTTATTCTGACAGCGAGGGGCGATGTTCGATAGGCTGATGGCATTCCTGCATTCGCTCTCCGCCGAGGCACCGGCGGAGGAGCCCGATACTGTCGTCGTCGCGATCGTGGCACTGGCGCTGCATGTCATCCAGGCCGACGGCATCATCCGCGACGTCGAGAATGATGTGCTGGAGGCGGCGATCCGCTCCTATTTCAACCTCAGCAAGGGCGAATTCGAGGCCATGCTGAAGGCAGCGAAGCGCGAGGAAGAGGATTCTGTCGATCTTTTCCGCTTTACATCGCGCATCAATCGGGCTCTTGATGACCGCCAGAAAGCGGAATTCATCGCCATGCTCTGGCAGATCGTTCACGCGGACAACGATCGCAACGAACTCGAAGACCATCTGGTCTGGCGCATTGCGGAGCTGATAGGGGTGTCCGGTCGTGATCGTGTGGATCTCAGGCAGGAGGCGGAAGGCCGCCAGAAACACTGACTGTCCGGACCATCATGCTGCGCGCTGCCCCAAGAACCAAGAAGGTCGACGACCGGCCCATCCTCATCGTTCTCCACCAGGAAACCTCCACACCCGGCCGCGCCGGCCAGATGCTCGTCGAGCGCGGCTACAGGCTCGATATCCGTCGTCCGGCGCTCGGCCAGAAGCTGCCGCATACGCTGCGCAATCATGCCGGCGCCATCGTCTTCGGCGGCCCGCAGAGCGCCAATGACGAGCATGATTATGTCAAGGAGGAGATCGATTGGGTCTCCGTGCCGCTCAAGGAGAACCGGCCGTTCCTGGGCATTTGCCTTGGTGCGCAGATGCTGGTCAAGCAGCTCGGCGGCAAGGTCGGCAGCCATACCGAAGGGTTCACGGAAATCGGCTGGTATCCGCTGGAAGCGACCGAGGCCGGCCGCAAGCTGATGGACTGGCCGAACATGGTCTATCATTTTCACCGCGAGGGTTTCGACCTGCCCTCGGGCGCGACGCTGCTTGCGCGCGGGCACACTTATGAGAACCAGGCGATCCGCTATGGTCAGAATGCCTGGGGCGTGCAGTTCCACGGCGAGCTGACACGGGTGATGATGCAGCGCTGGGTGGTGCGCGGTGCGCATCGGTTCGAGCTGCCGAACGCGCAGACCGGCGACAGGCATCTCGAAGGGCGGTTCCTGCATGATGCGGCGCTAAAGATCTGGATGGGCAATATGCTCGACACCGTTTTCGGGCACAGATTGGTGCAGGCGGCTTAGTCAGGCCTGACGATCAGCTCACCGCAATCTCCTCTCCCTTCGGCGCCTGCAGCGTATCGATCCGGCGAAGTTGCGGGAAGATCAGCGACCAGGCGATCGACACCGCGAGTGTGCCCAGCCCACCGATGACGACGGCGGGAACGGCGCCGAAGACGGCCGCCATCGAGCCGGCGCGGAATGCGCCAAGTTCGTTGGACGCACCGATGAAGACCGAATTGACGGCGTTCACCCGGCCGCGCACGTGGTCCGGCGTCCAGAGCGCGATCAGGGTTTCGCGCACATAGACCGATATCATGTCGCCGGCGCCCATCAGCGCCAGAGCAACGACCGACAGCCCGAACGAGGAGGAGACGCCGAAGACGATGGTCGCAGCGCCGAACAGCGCCACGCCGGAAAACATCTTGAAGCCGGAATAGCGGCGGATCGGGAAGGCGGCGAGGTAAAGCGCCATGGCAATCGCGCCCAGGCCGGAGGCGGCGCGCAATATGCCGAGGCCGATCGGACCAAGCACGAGAATTTCCGATGCGTAGATCGGCATCAGCGCTGTCGCGCCGCCGAGCAGCACCGCGAAGAGATCAAGCGAGATGGCGCCGAGCACGATCTTCTGCCGCTTGATATAGCCGAAACCCGCCAGCAGATAAGTCCAGCTTGTCGGTTCGCCCATGGTCTTCTGTGCTGGCTTGGGGATCATGAAGACAAGGACCGCGCCGGCGATCATGAAGGCAAGTGCGACGACATAGGCGACCGACGAACCGATGCCGTAGAGCAGGCCGCCGGCGACAGGGCCGGTAATCGAGGCGACCTGCCAGGACGACGAGTTCCAGGCGAAGGAATTCGGCAGATCCTCGGCCGGAACGAGATTGGGCGAAAGCGAGGACACGGCCGGGCTCATGAAGGCGCGCTCGATGCCGAAGATGGTGAGGATCACGAAGACCAGCAGCGGCGAAAATGAGCCGGTCAGGGTGATCAGCAGGAGTGCGGCGCTGCAAAGCGCGCTGACCATCATGCAGATCGAGACGATGACGCGGCGATTATATCGGTCTATCACCGTACCGGTCACCAGGATCAGCAGCAGCGACGGCAGGAACTGCACCAGGCCGACAAGGCCGAGATAGAAGGCACTTTTCGTCTCGGCGAACATCTGCCAGCTGACCGCGATCGAGATGACTTCCGCGGCGAAGGCTGCCATGAAACGCGCGAAGAAAAGCAGCACATAGGAACGATGCCGGAAGGCGGCAAAACGGTCGTTCGCCGTAGAAGCATTCATAACCGCAACTTTCGTGAAGGATTCACGCGTTAAGCATGAGAACCGAGCGCGTCGGGGCGCTCTTGCCCGATAAAGAGCGAATGATTATCTGTCTGTCAACTTCAAACCCTCCGTCCAGCCGGAGGAAACCAAGAGGACCCTATGCTGATCGTCATTCTTTCCACGTTGAATTACATTCTCAACATAGTGTGGTTCTTCGTCATCGTTTCAGCCATTTTCTCTTGGCTTTATGCATTCAACGTCATCAATACGAGAAATCAGTTCGTCAATCAGATCGGCAGCGCGCTCTATGCGATCACCGAGCCAGTCTATCGGCCGATTCGCCGCTTCCTGCCGAACATGAATGGGCTTGATCTGTCGCCGCTCGTCGTTCTGGTCATTATCTTTTTCCTGCAGCAAGTGATCGTCTGGGTCGCCAACAACTACGGCTGAGCGGTTGACGGCACGGCGTACCTGTAGCGGGCTCTACGAAAAAACCCTCCGGATCGAGTGCGATCCGGAGGGTTTCAGCAGAAACTCGGATATTCCGGCTTACTTGGCCGTCTTTGCTGCATTGGCCCGGTCGATGGATTCGAGGATCAGTTCCTTGGCCTTGGCCGAACCTTCCCAGCCGAATACCTTCACCCATTTGCCGGGTTCCAGATCCTTGTAATGCTCGAAGAAGTGCTCGATCTGCTTGAGCGTGATCTCCGGCATGTCGGTATATTCGTGCACCTTTTCATAGCGCAGCGTCAGCTTCGGCGACGGCACGGCAATGATCTTCTCGTCCTTGCCGGAATTGTCTTCCATCATCAGCACGCCGATGGGGCGGACATTGATGACGCAACCCGGCACCAGCGGGCGGGTGGAGGCGATCAGCACATCGATCGGGTCGCCGTCATCGGAGAGCGTGTGCGGCACGAAGCCGTAATTGCCCGGGTAGGTCATCGGCGTGTAGAGGAAACGGTCTACCACCAGCGTGCCGGCTTCCTTGTCCATCTCGTACTTGATCGGGTGGCCGCCGACCGGCACTTCCACGATCACGTTGACGTCTTCGGGTGGGTTCTTTCCGATGGCAATGGCGTCTATACGCATAGGAGTCTCCAATGACCGCGATATTGCACCGCGATATAGGAATCCCCCAGGGAAAACAATATTGTTCTTCGGAACGATGCCGGATGCTTAAGAAAGGCCTGAACTGCCGGGGTTGGGAATGAATACAGCGGCACGCTCGACCGTTTTCCCTGCTGAACAAGGATCGGGTTCATGCGTCATTCTGTCTTTGCAATCGTACTGTTGACTGCGCCTCCAATGGCTGGCGGGGCTGTTGCGGCGGAGAGCGCCTATACGGTGCTCGACATCGACAATGGCAGCTGCAAGCAGGTGGGCGATGCGGCGACCCAGGAGGACATCGACCTCGGGGTAATGTCGGTCATCTGTCCGGGCTACAAGGCCTATCCGGTCGAGTATCATACCGACGACGAGCGGACGACGGTGCATTACGGCGATCCGGCCAGGACCACGACGGCAAGCATGTGGGAATCGTTTTCGCCGTTCAACAGTGCAGCCGATAAGATCGAGTGGCGGATCGATGCGAAAGACAGGCCGTTTGCGGCGATCCACCGGTTCTATGTCGGCTCCGGTGGAGAAGATGGGAAGGAACCGCGGGCCGAGGTGCTGGTAATCTCCAAGGTCGGCCAGCCGGGCGGGCGAGCCGGTTGCGTGGTGGGCCTTGTCGATGCGCTGGCCAACAAGGACGCCAACGCGATGGCGCGGGAAGTCGCCGATCATCTGGCGCCTGGCTTTGCCTGCGGCAAGGACAAGGCGGATTATCACGGCCAGCGTGAGGATAAGGCGGCCGATTTCCAGACCTATTTTTTTGATCAGTAGGTCATTGCATTCGGGGGGAACGAAATGTCGAGATGGATTGTGTCATTGGCCCTTGTGGCCCTTATCGGTGCAGCGCCGGCTTTCGCCAATGAGAGCGTCTACACTGACTTTCCGCTGCAGAATAACAAGTGCAAGCCGGTCGATCCGGCAAAGGCCGACAACGATGCCGAAACCGGTTCGGTCGAACTGATCTGCCCCGGCTACAGGGATTATGATGTCTACTATGACGAAGGCGATGCGCGGGTGAGCATCCATTACGGTCACCTGTCGCAGGATGTGATCACGAACTATTGGGAATCCTTCACGCCGTTCAACAGCGCTGCCGAGAAGATCGAGTGGCGCCTGGATGCGCAGGGCGTGCCACGGGCGGCGATCCACCGCTTCCTCCTCGCCAATATCGATCCGGCGACAGGCATGTCGAGCGACAAGCTGAAAGGCCAGGTCCTGGTGATCTCGAAAGTCGGTCAGCCGGGAGACGAGACGGGCTGCGTCGTGGGCATGGTCGATGCGCTTGCGAACAAGGATGCCAACGACATTGCACGCCAGGTTGCCGACGACATCGCGCAGGGCTTCCGCTGCAAGAAGGATCAGGCCGTCTATCACGGCAAGCGCGGCGACAAGGCGTCTGATCTCAGCGCTTCGTTCGGGGAGTGATGGATGTACTATAGACGATCCATCCTGACCGCAGGCGCCCTCGCTGCATCGTTCCTGCCAGCTTTGGCCCTGGCAGGAGCAAGTGTCTATACCGATCTCGACACCGACCATTGCCAATCCATGGCGAAACCCGATGCGAATGACGGGCCGGCCGACTTCGTGTCGCTGCGCTGCAGGGGCTACAAAGACTATCCGGTTTATTACGCGGAAGGCGATATGCGTCAGACCCTGCATTTCGGCTATCTCGACCAGGCGATCATCGACGGGGCGTTCGAGACCTTCGGCCCGTTCAACTATGCCGGCCGCAAGATCGAGTGGCGGCTTGGCGCGGATGGCAAGCCTTATGCGGCGATCGTGCGATTCTTCATCCAGAATCCCGATCCCGACACCGGCATGATCGACAAAGGCCATGAGAGACAGGTGCTGGTGATTTCGCGCGTCGGCCAGCCAAATGACAAGCGCGGCTGCGTCATCGGCTATGTCGATGCGCGAAAAAATCCCGATCCGAATGGAATAGCGCGGCAGGTGGCCGACGAGATGGCGGCTGGCTTTGTTTGCGGCAGGGATCGGGCAAGTTTCCACGGCGCCAAAACCGAACCGGGCAACGATCCATCGACAAATTTTCCAGGCCCCGAAAAACAACAGTAGGCGATATATCGCCTACTATATTCAATCTGGCCAGACGAAGCCGAGTTTCTTCAGCGACACGCTGCCGAAATCCTCCATGCCCTCGGCAATGTCCATGCCGCCGGTGGCGCGGAAGAAGGTGGCGGCCTGGGCGCTTTCCTCCAGGCACCAGGCGGCGAGCCCGGCAAAGCCGAGGCCGCTCAGCACATTGCGGCATTCGCGGAAGAGATAGTGGCCGAGCCCGGTACCCTGGAATTCCGGCAGCAGGTAAATCTCGTAGATCTCGCCTTCTTGCTGCAGGGCGCGGGCGCGATTGAGACCGATCGTGGCATAGCCGGTGATCCGGCCGGCAATGTCGAGGACCAGAAGCGTCGAGGTTCCGTGGGCGGCGCGGCGCCACCAGTCCTCGCCGCGGCGCTCCAGCATCTGCTGCAGCACCTTGTGCGGGATCAGGCCGCTATAGGACTGCAGCCAGGAAACCCGGTGCACATCGGAGACGGCGCGCGCATCTCGCGGCTCGGCTTTCCTGACTTCGATCGACAATGTACTCATTTTGCGACCGCCGAATTCACTTATGTTTCAATATGATACAGATCCTATGGCGTCACCTGCGCGGCGCCTTGGCAAAAAGTTAACGGCTTTTTAAGGCGTAGGGCAAGCGGGTTTCTGCGATGTACCCAACAAAAAACCCGGCGCATCGCACCGGGCTCCAGATGACGTGTGGAAATAGGTTGGGCTTTGGGTGGAACGGGGCCTCGAAGGGTCCTTCACCAACAACACCCTGGCCAGCTTGCCGCCGGTCAGGCAGCCATCGCAATCGCGCCCATCTGGGCCATCAGGCCGAGCATGTCGGCGCTCGACCAGCGTTCGATCACGGCGCCATTGCCGAACTGCAGGATTGTCATTCCGGGCAGAACATAGTCGTTGCCGCTGGCGGGAACATTCATGAATGTTCCCGAATGCCGTCCGGACATGACGAACCGCGTAGCGATCTTGTCGCCATCTTCAATCATGTCGACAATGTCGAGTTTGGGCGCAGGTTTGCCCGGCTCGGTCAGGCCTGCGAAAACCGACCTGTAGAATTCTGTCACGCCTGCCTTATTCATCGGCTCCGGCGAGAAGCCGTGCAGCCGGATATTCGCGTCATAGAGCCTGAGATAGCCATCGAGATCGCCGGCGTTCCAGCGCTCGACGGCACGCGTAATCAACTCCCTGTTCGAAGCCATGATAACCTCCCTTGAAGCGCAAAAACCGCGCAGTCCTTTTACGGAATGCACGGCTTTGCGGATGAACCGGGCGGGAAATTTTCCCGCGGAATCGGTGGATTTCCGAAATTAGGTGTCGCCATTCAACCGGTGTTGCCGGAAGAATTCCGTCCAGAACAATGCCCCGTACTGGCTGTTGAGATGAAAAATATCGCCGAAGTCGGCGTCTTCGGGCTCGTCGTCCCCCTGATCCGTGGCTTGGGAGAGGCCCGGACCACGCGCGAATTCAACTTTCGTCAGCAAGCGACCATCCAATGTCTCGGGTAGCTGGAAGAGGATTTCCGTGGCGTTCGAGAAGACGCTTTCGACCGTCTCGGTGAAAATTAGCCGAGAAAGGTCGAAGCCGTTCCGCGCCTCCACTTTCAACACGGCGCCCAGGGAGCGCGCCAGCACATCCCGCTCATTGCTGAGATGCGGATCGGGGACGTAGAAAACCGGCGCCTGGGACGCCTCGGTCAGAAGGTCGACCAGATGCTTTGCCGCCGACTGCCGCAGGCGGGCTTCGTAGCACGTGCGAAGATAGGCTTCGGATATGTACATTTCCCCGGAATTGGAGCCGCCGTAGGGCATGTGACTGGCCTGCATCAGCAGCAGGATCCGGGAACTGGCGCCGCCGCCGGAGACGCAGAAGAAATCATAGGATCGAAGGTCGATCTTGTCGCTGCCGCCGGTCAGCCGGAGATTTTCGGCCACGATTTCGTCCTTTGTCGTCAGGACGCCCTTGCGGACGAATGTCTTGCCGAGGCGCTGTCTCGGGCCGGCGAAGAAATCGAGCTCGATCTCCGGGTAATCAGCCTTCACTGCCTGCCAGCCGAGCTTGAGCGCGGCAACATGGGAATTGCCGATCACGCATCCCCTGGTGCTCATTTGGCGAATGCCTCAAGCAGCGCGCCTTCGCAGATGACGTCCCTGCGGTTGCTCTGACCTTTGCGCTTGCGCGACGCAGGTGGGGCGCCGACGTCGGAATGTTCGGAAAAGAACACCTTCATCACGGTCTCGACGCCCATTTCCGTGATGCTGCGCATATTGGGCTCGTAAAAGAAGCCCTTGGAAAACGGCGATGCAATGATCTCGAACGACGGGAAATAGTCGATATCGTCGAATTCCTTCGTCAGCGAACCGCAGACGGCGCGCAGGACGGACTTGGAATAGGTCGTCGCCGCCAGCACATGGTCGGTCGAGGCAGTGGCTGTGAGCGGCACGGGCGATACGGTGAGGAGCAGCCGGATCGAAGGGTTTATCGCCTTGAGGATCTTGCGGGCTTTTTTCATGTCCCGATAGACATCGACGAAATCGAAATTGACGAATTCGTGGCGGCGGTTGTCGAACGCACCGGCGAGCACGCCGGGGCAGGTCGGATAAACCGTGCCGCTCTCGCTATGTTTCCAAGCTTCGGTCAGGCCGAGCGTGAACACCAGCACGTCCGTCTCGCGCATCAGGCGATCGACGCGCTTGAGATGATCGAGGCGCTGCGCCTTGACTTCCTCTCTGGTTGGCAAGCCGCCAGGCTCGACGCTGGGCCGCAGGCCGTCAAAGTACCGGCCGTCCTTTTCCCAGATGTCCTCGTCGCGAACTTCCAGCGTGTCGGCGTCCTGCAGGAGCTGCAGCAGCTGCCGGGCGGTGTAGATATTGCCGTAGCGCGCGGAATAGACGAGGTAGCCATATTTCTGCGCAATGTCGTGCGGTGTGCCTTCGATCGGCGGCTCGACATCGAGGATGTTGTAGCCGCGTGCCCGCATGTGGCGCGCGACATGCTGGGCAAAGCAGCTGCCCGCGGTGGCAATCCTGTCGGTCGCCGCGATCGGGAATTTCTTCCGGTAGAGGTTTTGTATCGTGGACGGATGAAGTTCGGCGACGCCCGTCTTCCAATAGCGCTCCGGCGGCAGATCAGAATAAGGCGTCTTCATCCAAGTACCTGCGACAGTGATGACTGCTGTCTTAGACGCCGCAAGTTTGGGGCATGTCAAGCGCCACAACTGGTCAGCGATATGCAAAAACCGGGAGCCTGTGGAGGCGCCCGGTGCAGAAAATCACATCCGATCCGCAGGGATCAGGCGGCGCCGGCCGCCTTCTGTTTGTCAAAGCGCTTGCGGTCGTTGGCGTCGAGGAACATCTTGCGCAGGCGGATCGACTTCGGTGTCACCTCGACCAGTTCGTCTTCCTGGATCCAGGAAAGCGCACGGTCGAGCGTCATGCGGATCGGCGGGGTTAGCTTGACGGCCTCGTCCTTGTTGACCGAACGGATGTTGGTCAGCTGCTTGCCCTTGAGCACGTTGACTTCGAGGTCGTTGTCGCGCGTGTGGATGCCGACGATCATGCCCATATAGACCTTCTCGCCCGGATCGATGATCATCGGGCCGCGGTCTTCGAGGTTGAACAGCGCATAAGCCACAGCTTCGCCGGCGGCATTGGCGAGCAGAACGCCGTTGACGCGGCCACCGATATTGCCCTTGAAGGGCTGATAATCGTGGAACAGGCGGTTCATGATCGCGGTGCCACGGGTGTCGGTCAGCAGTTCCGACTGATAACCGATCAGGCCGCGGGTCGGGGCGAAGAAGCGCAGGCGGACGCGGCCGCCGCCGGAGGGACGCAGCTCGACCATTTCGGCCTTGCGTTCGCTCATCTTCTGCACGACGACGCCGGAATGGTCCTCATCGACGTCGATGACAACTTCTTCGATCGGCTCGAGCAGCGTACCGGCATCGTCCTTGTGCATGACGACGCGCGGACGCGAGACAGCGAGTTCGAAACCTTCGCGGCGCATGGTTTCGATGAGAACCGCGAGCTGAAGTTCGCCGCGGCCGGAGACGTAGAAGGAATCCTTGCCTTCGGCTTCCTCGATCTTCAGCGCCACATTGCCTTCGGCTTCCTTGAGCAGGCGGTCGCGGATGACGCGGCTCGTCACCTTGTCGCCTTCGGTGCCGGCAAGCGGGCTGTCATTGACGATGAAGGACATGGTCACGGTCGGCGGGTCGATCGGCTGGGCATGCAGCGCTTCGGTGACCGAAGGATCACAGAACGTGTCGGCGACCGTGCCCTTGGACAGGCCGGCAATGGCGACGATGTCGCCCGCATGGGCTTCATCGATCGGCGTGCGCTCGATGCCGCGGAAGGCGAGGATTTTCGAGATACGGCCGGTTTCGATCTGCTTGCCGTCCTGGCCGAGCACCTTGACGGACTGGTTCGGCTTGATCGAGCCGGAATGGATACGGCCGGTGATAATGCGGCCGAGGAAGGGATTGGCTTCGAGGATCGTGCCGATCATGCGGAAGGCGCCGTCCGCCTCGCCGACGCTCGGCTCCGGAACGTGCTTGAGCACGAGGTCGAGCAAGGGGGCCAAGCCTTCTTCGGTCGGACCTTCCGGATTGTAGTTCATCCAGCCGGCGCGGCCCGAACCGTAAAGGATGGGGAAATCGAGCTGCTCGTCGGTGGCGTCGAGATTGGCGAAGAGGTCGAAGACTTCGTTGACGACTTCCTCGTGGCGTGCATCCGGGCGGTCGATCTTGTTGATCGCCACGATGGGCCTGAGGCCGACCTTGAGTGCCTTGCCGACCACGAACTTGGTCTGCGGCATCGGGCCTTCGGAGGAGTCGACGAGGACGATGGCGCCGTCCACCATGGAGAGGATGCGCTCGACCTCGCCGCCGAAATCGGCGTGGCCGGGCGTGTCGACAATGTTGATGCGGTGACCGTGCCATTCGACCGACGTCGCCTTGGCGAGAATGGTGATGCCGCGTTCCTTTTCGAGGTCATTGGAATCCATCACGCGTTCTGCAACGCGCTGGTTTTCGCGGAAGGAACCGGACTGTTTCAGGAGTTCGTCGACCAGCGTCGTTTTGCCATGGTCAACGTGAGCAATAATCGCGATATTGCGAATCTTCATCGGACAAATCTCTGAGCTTGGGGCGCAATGCTGGGAGGGGGCGCCAATTCATTTGGCGGCCTCTTACCTTCTTTTTTGCATTTGCGAAAGGGGGCGGGCCGATAAAGGCGAATCGCGCTTAATTCGCTGGCTCAGGACCGGATTTTGCCTGCCTTCCACCAATGGAGCAGCGGTGGTACGGAAATCAGGATCAGGCCGAGGACGGAAAACACCATGGCCACCTGCTGGTCGTCGGTATCCTCCGGTCCCAGGCAATCGATCATCAATTGGTAGCCGACAACGATCACCACGGCCGACAGGATCGCCAGGACCAGGCTCGCCGTCGGCGCCGCCTTCCAGCGGGCATAACGGAGGATGATGCCGACGGCCAGTACTGAGAAGCAGACGCCGCTCTCGGCGGCGATCAGGATGAGAGATGTGAACGAATAGGGCGATCGATCGAATTGAAAGCCGTTGTGCAGCCAGTCGCCAAGCAGCATGCTGAAGGCGATAAGACCGACGATCCCGGGTATGCCGAGCAGGATAGCGAGGATGAAACGGATGACCACCGGCGCGTTGCCGCGCGGTGTCGGCGATCCCGGAATGCTTGCCGTCGGCTCGGTCATGTCAAGGCGCCTTTGGCAGATTGCCGGCGACCGCTGCCCGCCGCCGGGCCAGGAGCCAGTGCAGGAAGGGCGGCAGTGCCACGACGAACAGGCCGAGAATGCACAGGCCCTCAAGAATGACGATCTCGATGCTGTCAGGTGGATTGCCGGTGCGCGAATAGATCAGGAAGGTGGCGAGCAGGAATCCGGCAGCGATGATCGACAGCAGCAGGCTGCCCACGGGCCAGCGGACGATACGCAGAAAAATCCCGAAGAAGACCAGGCCGAGCGCGATGATGCCCGCGCCGATGAGGCCGAACACCCAATCGAAGGCCATCTCGATATTTTCGAAGACGTAGCCGTGCGCGATCCATTCGGACAGGACGAAGCTGAAGGGTGTGCCACCGACGCTAAGGCAGATCAGACCCATGATAACGAGAATGACGCCGACGGTGCCGCCCAGCCAGCCGGTTCTGCGTTCGCCCGTCGTATCCACCATCATCCCCTCCAGTCCCTTCTTCGCGAGACTAGCGCATCCGTTGTTTTGCGCAGCAGAAAAATCGTCGCGCGGCTGGAGCAGGAACGGTGTGGGAGAGAGATTTATTCGGGGGAGAGACGAGGCGCATAGGAGTGCGCCTCGTCGATGCCGGAATGAGCCGATCAGGCCGTGCGGACCGGATCGAGCGTCACCTTCCACAGTTCCTTGTCGTCGCGGTTCATCAGCCGCACAGTCAGCTGTTCGGTGGCGCTGTCGATATCGATCAGGCCGAAGAATTGCAGGCCGGCTGACGGCGGCAGGTTCTGGCCCTGTTCCTTGGTCGGTGCGCTGATGAATTTCACTTCCGGGCCGAAGGTCATGTCGAGTTCGTTCGGGCCGAAGGTGCCGGCATGGATCGGGCCGGAGACGAATTCCCAGAACGGGTTGAAGTCCTGGAACTGCGCCTTGTCCGGATTGTAGTAGTGAGCGGCAGTATAGTGCACGTCCGCCGTCAGCCAGATCGTGTTGTTGATATTGGCGTCCTTGATGAAGCGCAGCAGGTCGGCGATTTCGAGCTCGCGGCCCTTCGGCGCGCCGTTGTCGCCATTGGCGACAGCTTCGATGCCATGCCCCTTGTTGTCCTTGTCGAAAGTATTCCAGACCACGAGGCTAAGCGGCATGTCGCAGGCCAGCACCTTCCAGGTGGCGCGGGAATTGGCGAGTTCGCGCTTCAGCCAGCGGATCTGTTCGGCGCCGATAATGCGCGACTTGTCGTCCAAAACCGTTTCCATGTCCGGACCGTTCGGGCCGCGATAGGTGCGAAGGTCGAGGAAGAACACGTCGAGCATCGGGCCATAGGAGATTTTACGATAGACCCGGCCCGGCTCGGCCGGCTGGTAGCGGATCGGCGTCATCTCGTGGAAGGCCTGGGCGGCGCGGGCCGAGAGCAGGAAGATCGACTTTTCCTTGTAGCGGTCGTCGTGCGACAGGTCCTTGGAGGAAGACCAGTTGTTGAGTACTTCATGATCGTCCCACTGAAAGAACGTGGGACAGATTTCCGAGAGCGCACGGACATGTTCGTCCATCATGTTGTATTTCCACTGGCCGCGATATTCGTCGAGCGTTTCGGCGACCTTGGTCTTTTCCGGGGTGATCACCTTGTTGACCCATTTGGTGCCATCCTTAAGGTCGATGCTTTCCTTGAGCGGGCCATCGGCATAGATGGTGTCGCCGGAATGGATGAAGAAATCTGGCTGGTGCTTGGCGATCGTCGAATAGGAATACATGCCCTTGTCATCGATGCCCCAGCCTTGGCCGACCGTGTCGCCCGACCAGGCGAAGCGGACGCTGCGGCGCGACGACGGGCCGGTGCGGAAACGGCCGGTGATGGGCTGCGAGACGACATTGATGTCCTGCAGGTCGGCAGCGGTGAAGCGGTAGAAGATCTCCTGGTCGGACGGCAGGTTCTCGACCAGGCGCTTGACGGTGAAGTCGGTGTCCGGCAGTGCGTTCATCGGCGGCAGACGGATCGGGTCCTTGAAACTCTCGACGGTCGAGACTTCCATCATGATGCGCGAGGGGCGGTCGACGCGCGTCCAGATCATGCCGGAACCGGCATCGACATCGCCGGACTGAACACCGTGGGTGAAGGCGGGCGCACTGGCGGCGCGGGCATAGAAGGGGGTGGCGAGGCCCGACATGGTCAGGCTCGTGGCGGCGCTGCCCTTGAGCAGCGTGCGACGGGTGACGGAATTGAAGATGTTCGACATTGATCTCTCCTGTCTGTCGGCGGGTGCGTGCGCCGAAGCGCGGAGCAAACAGGGAATTCGTGTCAGGGCGGTAAATAAGCGATGATGTTTCCGTTATGCTTTTGTGACAAAGATAACATCACGTTTTCAGGCGGTTAGAAGAGGATGCCAGCGATTGTGACTGAATTGTCTGTGTATTGTTGGGGCGCTTTTTTGTCCAATTTCGCCAAGATGACGCTGGTGGTCGCTTGCTTCGCGCCATCCGCGGTGATGGCTGAGGATTGGAAGGCGGTCGAAGTCATCAGGACCTACGCGATTTCCGGCAGGACCGGTGCCGAACTCTATGCTTCGATTGGAAAGCATGGCCCGAAGGCTACCAATGGACAGCGCGTCATCGCTCATACCAGTTTCAAGCTGACCTGGACGAGAGATTACCAGCCCCGGGGCCGTGCCTGCATGCTGGTCTCGGCGTGGCCGAAATTGACGATCACCTACGCTTTGCCCAAGCCGTCGACCTCGCTGCCGTCAGGCGTTCGTGGCAACTGGGAACGGTTCATCACCGACGTGCGTGCGCATGAGCGACAGCATGGCGCGATGATCGTGGAGCTGGCCCAGCAGATCGAAACCACGAGCGTCGGGTTGACCGTCCCGGACGATCCGGACTGCACAAAAATTCGAACTGAATTGACGAGGCGGCTGGCGGCGCTTTCGGCCGCGCATCAACAGCGCAACCGTGATTTCGATCGCGCTGAACTCGCCGACGGCGGCAATGTCCACCAATTGATTTTGGCGCTGGTGAATGGGCCGTAGCTCCGAAGCCGCATGGCGAGTGGAAATGATCCGCCGCCATGCCGATATGCCGCAGCCGAAGAAAGATTAGGCGGCCAATCCCTTCTTCCTCAACATGGCATCCGGGCTCGGCAGCTTGCCGCGGAAGGCCTTGTAGGCGTCTTCCGGATCGACAGAGCCGCCGGCCGAGTAGATATTGTCCTTCAGCTTCTTCGCCGTTTCCGGATTGAACGGGTTGCCGGTTTCCATGAAGGCGTCGAAGGCGTCGGCGTCGAGCACTTCCGACCACATGTAGGAATAATAGCCGGCCGAATAGCCGTCGCCGGAGAAGACGTGAGAAAAATGCGGTGTGCGGTGGCGCATGACGATGGAAGACGGCATGCCGATTTCCGTCAGCACTTCACGCTCGACCGTCATCGGCGGCTCGCTCGGTTCTCGGGTGTGGAAGGCCATGTCGACCAGGGCCGAAGAGGTGAATTCCACGGTAGCGAAGCCGGAATTGAAGGTACGGGCTGCCAGCACCTTGTCGAGCAGCGCCTCGGGCATCGGCACGCCGGTCTCATAGTGCACGGCGAATTCCTTGAGGATCGCCGGCACTGTCAACCAATGTTCATAGAGCTGCGACGGCAGCTCGACAAAATCGCGCGCCACGCCCGTGCCGGAAACCGACGGGTAGGTGACGTTGGAGAGCATGCCATGCAGGGCATGGCCGAATTCGTGGAACAGCGTGCGGGCATCGTCGAGCGACAGCAGCGCCGGACGACCCTCGGCCGGCTTGGCGAAATTGCAGACATTGTAGATGATCGGTATTTCGCCGTGCGCGCCATTCTTCAGTGTCAGCTTATGCTGGCTCTGGAACGAGCTCATCCAGGCGCCGGAGCGTTTCGACGGCCGGGCAAAATAGTCGCCGAGGAACAGCGCAATCAGGTTGCCGTTGAAATCGCGGATCTCGAAGACCCGGACATCAGGGTGATAGCCGGCAATATCCGTGCGCGGAACCGCCTTGATGGCGAAAAGCCGCGACGCGGTGGCGAAGCAGGCGTCGATGATCTTTTCGAGCTGCAGATAGGGCTTCAGTTCGCCTTCGGAGAAATTGAATTTCTGCGTCCGCAGCTTTTCGGCATAGTGGCGCCAGTCCCAGGGCTCGACGGAATGGTTCTTGCCATCCCCGGCAATCACGCGGGCAAGATCGGCTTCTTCCTCGAGCGCCCGCAGCCGTGCCTTTTCCCAGACCTGCATCAACAGGCCGTTTACATTCTCGGCGGTCTTGGCCATCGTGTTGTCGAGCTTCAGTGCGGCGAAATGCGGATAGCCGAGCAGCTTTGCCTTTTCGGCACGCAGTTCCAGCGTCTCGGCGACGATGCCCCGGTTGTCGGTCGGGCCTTCGTTTTCGCCACGGGCGATCCAGGCGCGAAAAGCCTGTTCGCGCAGTTCGCGATTATCCGAGAAGGTCAGGAAGGGTTCGATGATCGAGCGCGATAGCGTGACGGCGAATTTGCCTGCCTCGCCGTGGTTGGCGGCAGCACCCGCCATGGCGTCGCGGAGGAAATCCGGCAGGCCGGTGAGTTCGTCTTGCGTCGAGAGATACAGCACCCAGCTCTTCTCGTCGGCGAGCACGTTCTGGCCGAAATTGGCGCCGAGGCTCGCCAGCCGCTCATTGATGGCGGCCAAGCGCTGCTGCTGCTCCTTCGGCAGCTTGGCGCCGGATTTCACGAAACCTTTCCAGTGACGCTCCAGCACGCGGGTCTCTTCGAGCGTCAGGCCGAGCGTGTCGCGGCTTTCCCAGAGCGTGTCGATGCGCTTGAACAATGTCTCGTTCTGGCCTATGCGCGAATAGTGCCGCGACATTTCCGGCGAGATTTCCCGCTCGAGATGCTGGATCGTGTCATTGGTGTCGGATCCGGCCTTGTTCCAGAAGAGCGCGGAAACCCGCGACAGAGCATCGCCGGCGATTTCCAGGGCGGTGATCGTGTTGGCGAAGGTCGGCGCTTCCGGATTGTTGGCGATCTCGTCGATTTCCGCATCGTGGGCGGCAAGCGCATGGTCGAAGGCGGGTTTGAAATCCTCGTCTTTCACCTGATCGAAGCGAGGCAGGCCATGCGGCCCTTCCCAGATGAAAATCGCTTGGTTCAGCGCGGTGGCGTCCGTCATTTCTGGCATTCCTTGCAAATCAAAACCGGTCTCTCGCCTATATAGGCGCAAAGACAACGGAATTGCGACCGGCGCTGACACCTGCTACGGAAATCTCACATCACGTTTTCGCTTGAAAACCATAACAATATATAATAAGTTTATCTTATTATTAACCGAGACCAAAACATGCCGCTGAAAGCCAATCCTGATTCGCTCGGATTCCTGATCACCGAGACCGCTCGCCTGCTCCGCGTCGCCTTCGAGCGGCGCATTACGGAGGCGGGGCTCGATATCACCCCGGCCGAGGCGCGCACGCTTGTCTATGTCGCCGCTACGGAAGGCGCGCGGCAGAACATTATCGCTGATCGCATGGGTGTCGAGCCGATGACCGTCTGCGCCTATCTCGATCGCTTGGAGAAACTCAATCTCATCGCCCGCTGTCAGGACCCCAGTGACCGGCGCGCCAAGAACGTGCGCACGACTGACGATGCCGACCGCATGCTGGCCAGCGTCCAGCAGGAAACGTCGAAACTGTTCGACCAGATCCAGAACGGTCTCGACGCCGAAACCCGCAAGGTGTTTCAGGCGGCGCTGAAGACGGTGCGCAACAATCTGCAGGGGCTGCTGGCCGACAAGCCGGCGCAGGAGCCGGTCGTCGAAGCGGTCATCGCATAAAAAGCGGCGGATTGCTCCGCCGCCTCTCAACTCCAATTCTTAGCGATCAGACCTTCAGGTTACGCTTGCCGAGCGTCCTGAGACGTAGCGCGTTGAGCTTGATGAAGCCGGCTGCGTCCTTCTGGTCGTAGGCGCCCTGGTCGTCCTCGAAGGTGACGAGCTGGTCGGAATAGAGCGATTTCGGGCTCTCGCGGCCGGTGACCATGACATTGCCCTTGTAGAGCTTCAGCGTCACTTCGCCTTCGACATGGCGCTGCGACAGGTCGATCGCGGCCTGCAGCATTTCGCGCTCCGGCGAGAACCAGAAACCGTAATAGATGAGCTCGGCATAGCGCGGCATCAGATCGTCTTTGAGATGTGCCGCGCCGCGGTCCAGGGTGATGGACTCAATGGCGCGATGGGCGGTGAGCAGGATCGTGCCGCCGGGGGTCTCGTAGACACCGCGCGATTTCATGCCGACGAAGCGGTTTTCGACCAGATCGAGACGGCCGATGCCATTGTCGCGCCCGTAATTGTTGAGCGCGGCGAGCAGGGTGGCGGGGCTCATGCGCTCGCCATTGATCGACACGGCGTCGCCCTTTTCGAAGCCGACCTTGATGACGGTGGCCTTGTCGGGTGCTGCTTCCGGCGAAATGGTGCGCATGTGCACATATTCCGGCGCTTCCTGCGACGGGTCTTCCAGCACCTTGCCTTCGGAGGAGGAGTGCAGAAGGTTGGCGTCGACGGAGAAGGGGGCCTCACCCTTCTTGTCCTTGGCGACCGGGATCTGGTGCTTTTCGGCGAAGTCGAGCAGGTCGGTGCGGCTCTTGAACGACCATTCGCGCCAGGGGGCGATGACCTTGATGTCCGGGTTCAGCGCATAGGCCGAGAGTTCGAAGCGGACCTGGTCGTTGCCCTTGCCGGTGGCGCCGTGGGCGATGGCGTCGGCGCCGGTCCTCTTGGCGATCTCGACGAGATGCTTGGAGATCAGCGGACGGGCGATCGAGGTGCCGAGCAGGTAGACGCCTTCATAGACGGCATTGGCGCGGAACATCGGGAAGACGAAATCGCGGACGAATTCCTCGCGCACGTCCTCGATGAAGATCTCCTTGATGCCGAGCATTTCAGCTTTCTTGCGCGCCGGCTCCAGTTCCTCGCCCTGGCCGAGATCGGCGGTGAAGGTCACGACCTCGGCGCCGAGTTCGGTCTGCAGCCATTTGAGGATGATCGAGGTGTCGAGGCCGCCCGAATAGGCCAGCACGACTTTCTTTACGTCTTTGGGGAGCGCCATGTCCGTGTTCCACTGTTGAGGCGAGGAAATGCGGTCTTTTAGCCTGATTGGCGGCAGTTGCAAGCCCTTGCGATATTGGCGCTGTGCGGGTTCGGGGCGATGAATGTTGTTGGTTTTTCCGAGCGCGGAGTCGCGACAGGTTACCGGCGGCAGGAATCCGTGATCGCCGGTGCGGCGCGGCCGGCCGAAAATCGGGAACCGGATTCGGCGTGAAACATTCCTCCACCAACAAGTCAATCAGGAGAAGGCCAATGAAGACGATTGCAGCTCTGATAGCGGGTCTGCTTCTGTCCGTTGCGACCTATCTTGGTGGCGTGGTGACCGGCACCACCCTCTCCCACGGCACGACGCAACTCAAGCCGCAGAACATGGATACGGCTTCCCTTTGGACAAGCGAGCCGATGCTGGTCCATCGCGAGCGGCAAGTGCTGACGCGGCTGCCGGCGCGACGCCAGCCCGGCACCGAGACAGCCACCACCATAAACAGGACAGGTATCGACGGAAACGTGGCATATTCGCCTCGAAACGGTACGAATCTGCCAGCAGTGGATGCACAAGGTGGCGTGGACGACATGACCACGGGGGCCATAGATCCCGATCAGAAGATCGATCCGAGCCAGCAGGCGCATGTCGAGTGGTGTTCGCGTCGCTATGCGTCCTACCGCCCGGCCGACGACACGTATAAGCCCTATAGTGGTGGCCGGCGTCCCTGCATGTCGCCGAAGCTGGATATCGTGGCGACGGAAACCAGCCCGGACAGTACTGCCGCAACTGCCCAGCAGCCATCCGAGATGACAGGCAATGAAAGCCAGCCGGAGGTTCAGGCAGCATCCTATGACGAGTCCGCGAGCATTAATGATAGCGCCCATGCCAGATCATGTGCCAGCCGCTATCATTCCTACGATGCCGAGGACAATACGTACCAGCCCTATGACGGCGGGCCGCGTCGGCAATGTAGATGACGTGGCCTTCGAGGCTCGACTGCCCATCGATCAGGCTGTGGCCGGCGCGTCCGCATCGATCGGGTTCTGACGGAAGAGCTCGCCGACCAGCCAGCTGTCGAGATAGGCCCGGACTTCCACGATCTGCTTGTCGGCAAAGCGGCAGAGCCAGCAATAGTGGTTGTCGAACCGCATTTCATTCCTGGCCGTCGCCATCGAGCGCAGCTCGACAATCGCCCAATCGCCGTCGATGAGCACGTTCTGCACCACGAGCTGTGTGCCCTGCGGCAGGACCTTGTAGAGCTTGGCGAACGTGCCCGCCTGGAAAGCCTGCTTTGAATGATAATGGCCGGCGAGCGGGTGCGTGCCTTGGACAATCCAGTCAACATCATCCGCAACATGGTCGAAAAACTTTGTGCCTTCGCCGTGTTCCAGATGTGCGAAGAGTTCTATGACGTCCTGCTTGTCCATCCTCTTGTTCTCCATGGATTGGTCGATGCGCGCGTGGCGCAAAGCGTCGCTGCTCAGCAGTCTTCCCCCACCGCAGAGTGCTGCATACTACCGAAGGCTGCAAGTGAAGTTCCACGACCACATTCTTATTTTTCGAGGCGATGCGCTGACGCGCCTTCTGAATCGGCGATAGCCGCCCTGCCTGCCAGCAAGCTTTCGGAATTGTCTTTGGAAGGGATGGAAGTGACGTTGCGCTTGGTTTAATCGTGAAATGAATACCGGCTATAGGTGAAAGCCTCTGTTCCGGCCCCCAGCGAACTGGCAATCCAGCAGGAGCGACCCATGTCAGATTTCCATCCCGTGTTCAAATCCGGCAATACCGCCGTCATCACCGGCGCCGCCTCCGGCATCGGCCTTGCCGCGGCGAAGAGTTTTGCCAGGCTGGGCCTCAATGTCGTGCTCGCCGACCTTGGCAGTGATCGGCTGGAAGAGGCGGAAAAGGCGGTGATGGCGCTGTCTCCACGCGGCGCCGATGCCATTATCGGCATCCCGACGGATGTCGCCAATCTGGCTGACATCGAAATCATGGCAGAGGACACCGAAAAGCGCTTCGGCAAAGTGCATGTGCTGATGAACAATGCCGGTATCGGTCCGGGAAGCTCGATATTCGGGCCGCTCGAGAATTGGGAAAAAGTGTTCCACGTGAATCTCTGGGGCGTGATCTACGGTTCGCGCACCTTTGGGCCGAAAATGCTGGCGCATGGCGAGACGGCTGTGATCATCAATACCGGTTCCAAGCAGGGCATCACCACACCGCCCGGCGACCCGGCCTACAACACCGCCAAGGCCGGCGTGAAAGTCTTCACCGAAGCGCTGCAGCACGAATTGCGCAACACGCCCGGCAGCGCCGTCTCGGCGCATCTGCTGATCCCCGGCTTCGTCTTCACAGGACTGACGACGGGTGGACGGACTGAGAAGCCCGCCGCCGCCTGGACGCCGGAACAGACGATCGAGTTCATGATGGACTCACTCTCTCTCGGCGATTTCTATATCCTCTGCCCGGACAATGACGTGCCGCGTTCGCTCGACGAAAAGCGTATCTATTGGGCCGCGCACGACATTATCGAAAACAGGCCGCCGCTGTCGCGCTGGCATCCTGACTATGCCGAGGCATTCAAGGAATTTCTCGCCAAGGACCTGAAATAATGACGTTCCTGCCCGATTTCGCCACCATCGCCACGTTCACGGTGATGGGCTGGATTCTCGCGATCACGCCCGGCCCGGATATGACGATTTCGATCAGCCGGGCGCTCGCCGATGGCCGGCTCGGCGCCATGTGGGTCGTCCTCGGCACCACATGCGGCGTCGTGGTGCACACCATGCTGGTGGCGTTCGGCGTGTCGGCGCTGATTGTCGCTTCGCCCACGGCGTTCATGGTGCTGAAAACGGGCGGCGCCGGTTATCTCGTCTGGCTCGCCATTCAGGCGATCCGCAAGGGTTCCAGCTTGTCGGTGAAGCGCGCTGCCGGCCCGTCCAACGGCGCGCGCAAGAATTTCTTGACAGGGTTGGGTGTCAACCTGCTCAATCCCAAGGTCATCATCTTCTTCATGACCTTCCTGCCGCAATTCGTCCATGCCGGCGATCCGCATGTGACCGGCAAGCTGATCTTCCTCGGCCTCTGGTTCATCGTCATCGGCATGCCCGTCAACATTCTCGTCGTACTGACGGCCCAGTGGCTGTCCGGCTGGCTGCAGCGGAACCGCAGTGTCCTGCGCGGCATCGATTACACCTTCGCCGGCGTGTTCTCGCTGTTTGCGGTCAAGATCTGGATGACGCAGGCGCGGTAGGCGTCAACTGGCGAAAGCCAGAAGATTGCCGTCGGGATCGCGGACGATGAACGTATCCGATCCCCACGGCTCGCGGCGCAGGTGCTGATGGAACGGCGCATCGGCGGTGCGAAACTCTTCATAAAGCGCCTTGGCATCGTTGACGGTGATCGCGGCGCTCAGCGCGTCCTCTTCCCGTTTGCGGAAACCGGCGTCGAAGACGGCGCCGTCGACATGGCGCAGATTGAGCCGTGCGCCATCCCGGCCAACCTGAGCATAGAAGGGTGGCTCGCCATAGGCGAAAATCACGTCGAAGCCGAGCGTCTTCGTGTAGAAATCGATCGATAGGCTGATGTCGCCGACGAAGAGCTGCGGCTCCGCCGAAATCAGGATCGGCTTCAAGGCGGTTGAAACGGACGGACTCGGCATAGGTGCCTCCACTGCTCCGAGCGCGCAGCTTAGGCGGAAGTCGCCGCTGAGCCAAGCATTTCCATCTTCCGCGTGAGGAACTGCCGCTCTGCATCGGATTGCGACAGGCGGATGGCGGTCTGGTAGGCGAGCCTTGCGGCATCGGCCTGCCCCGTGCGGGCCAGGAGATCGGCCTGCACCGCATAGAAGGGCTGGTATTGCACCAGCGCCTGGGCAATCGGTTGCAGCAAAGCCAGCGCCGCGTTCGGTCCCTCGACATAGGAGAGGGCGACGATGCGGTTGAGCTCATAGACCGGATTGTTGGCGGTGCGCGCCAGCTCGCGATAGAGCAGCGCGATCTCAGCCCAGTTCGTTTCGGCGAAACTTGGCGCTTCTGCATGCACGGCGATGATCGCAGCTTGCAGCTGGTAGGGACCCGGCCGGCCATGCCGGAGCGCGCGTTCGAGAATGGCGATCCCTTCGGCGATTTCACCCTTCTGCCAAAGCGATCGGTCCTGGTCTTCCAGCGACAGGATTTCGCCCTTCGCACCCAGCCGGGCATTGCGCCGCGCGTGATGCAGCAGCATCAGCGCCAGCAGGCCTTCGATCTCGCCTTCATTGGGGCGGAGCTGCGTCAGGAGCCGCCCGAGCCGGATCGCTTCTTCACAAAGGTCGCTACGAATGTGGTTGTCACCGCCCGACGCGTAACCTTCGTTGAAGATCAGATAGACGACAGCGAGCACGCTTTCGAGCCGTTCCGCCCAACCGTCCGGACCGGGAACTTCATAGGCGATGCCGGCGGCGGCGATCTTGTGGCGGGCGCGAACCAGGYGCTGGGCCATGGCGTCATGGCCGTCGAGAAAGGCATCGGCGATTTCTTCGGTCTTCAAGCCGCAGACGGAGCGCAGGGTCAGTGCCACGCAGGTCTTGCTGTCGAGCGCGGGATGGCAGCAGGTGAAGACCAGCTTCAGCCGCTCATCGCCGAACGGGTCGGGGTCGTCGTCCATGACGGAGGCATTTTCCATTTCGATAAGATGCGCGATCTCGCCCGATTTCGAACGGAAATTGGCCGAGCGGCGCAAGCGGTCGATCGCCTTGCGCTTGGCGGTCTGCATCAGCCAGGCATTCGGCGCGGCCGGCAAGCCGTTGCGGTTCCAATGGATCAGGGCCGATTCCAGCGCATCCTGCAGACTGTCCTCGGCCAGCTGGAAATTGCGGATCGTGCCGACGAGACTGGAGAGAAGGCGCCCGCCATCGAGGCGCGCGATACGATCGATCGCCTTGGCAACGGACGCCTTCTCGCCAACGTCATGCATCAGTGATCGAACACCATGATCGGGCGAAGCTCGACGGAGCCATTGGCCGCATGCGGAATGAGCGACGCATATTTGATCGCATCGTCGAGATTGGCGCAGTCGAGAATATAGAAGCCGCCGAGCTGTTCCTTGGTCTCGGCGAAGGGACCGTCCATCGTCTCGGTCTTGCCGCCGCGGACGCGCACGGTCGTTGCGGTGGTCACCGACTGCAGGGCATCGCCCGCCACCCAGACACCGTCGTTCTTATAGGTGTCGGTGGCGTTCTGGTAGCCGCCCATCATTTTGCCGAATTCCGCCGTCTCCGGCAGGACCGGGTTTGCGGAATCCATGTAGATTAAAGCGATATATTTCATTTCGGTCTCCTCTGTTGTTTGACCCGCCCGGCCTTGCCGTCGAGTGAAAGGGTGACGAACGAAGTTTTCGAAATCGACATCAGCCGCAGAAAAATTTCAGTAGAGCGACCATAGCAGGAAAACCACGCAGGCAAGGACGCAAAGATGCGTGCCGACGGCACCCAGGACCCGCAGCGGATTGGCCGGATATGTCGCATTGAGCCCGATGGGATGGATGAGGCGCGAGATGAGCAGCACGATGCCGATGACATGCACCCATTTCGACGGCATGCCGGCGGCTTCGGCAAGCGCCATCATGAACAGGGTGAAGGGCACATATTCGACGAAATTGCCGTGCCGCCGCATCCAGACGGCCAGATCGGCATTGCCGCCGTCGAGGATCGCGACGCCGACTTTGCCGCGCTTGGTCGAGACAATGATGGAAAGGACGATGCCGGCGATCGCCAGGATCGATGCGTAAAGCGCTGTGACATGAAAGGCCATGGGTCTACTCCCCCGTGTTGACGATGCAACGCGGTAACGAACGGCTTTCGCGCGGATCGACATGGGACCGGAAAAATAATCGGTGAGGGAAGTTCAGCCCGAAAAGCGGTAACGACCGGTGATCGGATAGCCGAAGAGTGCATCCTCCAGGCGCGCGCCCCAGCCGATATTATGGATCATCAGCGGCCGTCCGCCGTCCTCGCTCAGCAGATTGGAGACGATGAGGATATGCGGCCTGCCCCCCGGCAGCATCTGCGTCACGATATCGCCGGGTGCGTAGCCGAGAGCATCGTCCGGCACCGGCAGTTGGGCGCCGTGGCGCTTCAGGTAGGTCTGTAGGTTGGGCACGCGGCGATGGTCGATATTGCTGTCGGCGTGGCTTAGTCCCCAGGTCTTCGGATAGGCGGAGAAGGCGCGCAGCATGTCCTCGTGTACGAGGCGCTGCAGGTCGATGTTCAGGCCGTCGCGATAGGCGCGGACGATCACGTCGGTACAGACACCGCGGAAGCGAGGCACATCGCCGCCTGGATAGGATATCCGGGTATAGGAGGCGTCATAGAGCAGCGTCACGCCGATCTGCGTTTGTGCCGCAGCGATCAGCTTTCCCGCCCAGGGTTCCGCAGGCAATGTTCCGGCGGAGGCTGGACGTCTGAACGCCGAGAACAGGCCGATAGCGGCCGCGGCCGATCCGCCTACAAGAAGAAATCGACGCRAAAGCATGGCAAGGTCTCCGCTCCGGATATGAAGATCGTCCTATGTGAAACAGGCAAATTGTGGGCGCTGAACTCAGACGTCAGCCGATCAGCGATGCATTGTCTCCAGCGTCTGGCCGCTTATCTTGCGGAACATGGTGATCAGATCCTCGACCTGCATGTTCTTGCGGTTGTCGCTGCCGACATCGAGCATGATCTCACCGCCATGCAGCATGATGGTGCGGGTGCCGTTGGCTAATTCGCGACAGCTCGTTCCAAGGTTTTCGTTACCCACTTGTTGAGGCTGACCCCTTCTCGTCTGGCTGCGGCAGACAAGGCGCGGTGCAGAGTTGGCTCGGTGCGGATGACGAACTGGCCGGAATATGGCTTTTCCGGTTCCTCACCACGCTCGGCGCAAAATGCCAGGTAGTCTTCGATCGAGTCCGCCATGGCGGATTTCAGTTCCTGTGCGGAATTGCCCTGGAACGTGATGACATCGCGGAGATTGATGATTTCGCCGTGGAAAATCTCGGCCTCCTCATCGAATTCGATGATGGCCTCATAGCCTTTGTAGTGCATCATATTCACGGTTTTACCTCCGCTTCGAGCAGGAACCGTCGCACCGATTTCACTGCGCCTTTGTCTGTTTCCTTCTGCGGATGCGGCCGATGGAACACTGCGCGTACGCCATTCAGCGCGACTCGTATTCGAGAGCCTTGCCCTTCCACGATTTCACCGCCGCATGCCAGGAAAAGCAATTCTATATCCCGCCAAGCTATGTTCGATCGCACGGGATCAGCGAAGATCGCCAACAACGTCGCCCCGTGTTTGCCACTCAGCTCCATGCAGTATCAATCTATGATATCATCGAGGAAGTTTCAATCTTCGCCGTGGTTGGCGATCATCATCGCTTCGAAGGCAAGGCGGTCGGTCTTGCGCATGCGCTCGGATTCCGATTTCAGCTGGCCGCAGGCGGCGAGGATGTCGCGGCCGCGCGGGGTGCGGATCGGCGAGGCATAGCCGGCCTGGTTGATGAAATCGGCGAAGGCCTCGATCGTCTCCCAGTCGGAGCATTCATATTTCGAGCCCGGCCAGGGGTTGAAGGGGATGAGGTTGATCTTGGCTGGCACGCCCCTCAGAAGCTTGGTCAATTCCCGGGCGTCGTCGAGGCTGTCGTTGACACCCTTGAGCATCACATATTCGAAGGTGATGCGACGGGCATTCGACAGGCTCGGATAGGCGCGGCAGGCCTCCATCAATTCCTTGAGCGGAAACTTTTTGTTGATCGGCACCAGCTTGTCGCGCAGATCATCGCGCACGGCATGCAGCGAAATGGCCAGCATGACCCCGGTCTCCGAACCGGTGCGGTAGATTTCCGGCACGACGCCGGACGTGGAGAGCGTGATGCGGCGCTTGGAAAGCGACAGGCCGTCACCGTCCGAGGCGATCAGCAGCGCCGTCTTGACGTTGTCGAAATTGTAGAGCGGCTCGCCCATGCCCATCATCACCATATTGGAGACCTTGCGGCCCTCGGCGGGGACGATGGCGCCAGCCGGCGTTTCCTTGTCGGGGAAATCGCCCAGCCGATCGCGGGCGAGCAGCAGCTGGGAGAGGATTTCCTCCGACGTCAGATTGCGAACCAGGCGCTGTGTGCCGGTATGACAGAAATCGCAGGTGAGCGAACAGCCGACCTGAGAGGAGACGCAAAGCGTGCCGCGGCCCTCTTCGGGAATATAAACGGTCTCGACCTCGACCGGCCGGCCGGCACCACGCGGCGGGAAGCGGAGCAGCCATTTGCGGGTGCCGTCATTGGAAATCTGTTCCTCGACGATTTCCGGCCGGGCAATGGTGAAATGGGTCTTGAGCAGCGTGCGCAGATCCTTGGAGACATTGAGCATGTCATCGAAATCGGAAATGCCGCGGATATAGAGCCAGTGCCAGATCTGTTGGACGCGCATCTTCACCTGGCGTTCGGGCACGCCTTTTTCGACCAGCGCCTCGGCGACTTCCTCGCGCGTCAGGCCGATCAGCGACGGGCGGTTTTCGAACATCGCCGGCGAAACGGCCGGGGATTTCTGAGCGGCCGGGCTCAATGCTTCCATTGCAGTCATGTCTGAATTCCTATGCGCCGCGCATCGCCGAACAATTTCCGGTCGCGGCAAGTCCCTGGATATGGGGAAATTGGGCGCCCTTTACCACTGTTTTGCGGCGGAGTCATCCCTGAACCATAAAATGCAAAGGCCGGGCAAGCCCGGCCTCGAAATCAGTGTGGAAGCGGATGCCTTTACTGGCACCGCTCAATTTTCTTCAGCGCGGCCGAAATGCCTTTCAGCGAGAAGACATAGCCGGTCTTGGTGCCCTTGCCGGAGACGGCGCCCATGGTCATCTGGTGACCGGAACGCAAGGCGGCGACCAGTGCCGGCTCTTCGGCTGCGTTTTCGAGCCAAGCGGAGCGGCCCTTGGTGAACATGGTGAAAGGCTTGTTGTCGACCGTGACCGTCACCTTCGAGCCGGGCTGCAGGTCATAGCCGACCATGGCCTGCGGCTCATAGGAAATGTTCTGGCCGGGACGTTGCGTCACCAGGAAGAAGACGTCGCCATGATCGACCTTCGCCGGGGTCGACTGCTTCGGATCCGGCACCGTCAAGACATAGCAAACCTTGCCGGTACTGTTCTTGTAGAAATAAGCGCCCCAGGCCTGGAACTGCTCGATGCGGGTCGGAGCCGGAGTAGACGCCTGTACGGGCTCTTTCTTGATCTTTTTGGCCGCAGACGCGGCATCGGTGAATGAGGCAACAGCCATGACGGCCAGAAGGGCGGCAGCCAGTTTTTTCGCGAACATGATTTCCTTCCGATTTTACTCGAGGCCGGCACGCTAGACAGTGCACCACTTTTTGCATTTATTGTGACTTAATTCAGGTTACCAAACCGTCAATTACCGGCCCCAACTGCCTGAATATTGTTCCGAACCGGAACAATCGAGATGAGATACGACAGACCGCGCCTGAAGGTTTCGCGACCGATCATAAACTGTTGCTCACAGAGGCAAAGATTGGGGCAAGAATTGGGCAGGGCGGTCTCTCCACTGAGACACTTGTACTCAGCCGCCCTTGGATTCCTCGGCGAGAGCTTTGTCAGCCCTTTCATAATGCTCCACGCGCATGTGGCCGCGCACGGCGGCGATTGCGGCGCCCAGAATGGCAATATCGTCGGTGAAACCGACCACTGCCAGCATGTCCGGAATCGCGTCGAAAGGCAGGATGAAATAGGCAAGCGCGCCGAGCAGGATCGCCCGGACGCGCGTGGGCGTCGCGGGATCCAGTGCGCAATAGAAGGCAGCCACGACGTCACGGGCAAAGGGGATTTGCCTGACGGCGCGCTTGAACACCGGCCAGAAGCCGGCTTTGACCTTCTTCGCCTTCTTCTCGGTGTCGGCTTCCTCGCCGGGCAGCAGGATTTCACCGTGTTTGACGTCGTCCATCTCAGTCCTCATCGACCCAAAGCGGATCGCAATCCGTCTGGAGCCAGCAGACCTGCTCCAAGTAGATGCGACACACCCGAGGTAGCGATATGGTGAAGGTTTTGCCGGATTCAATGGTGGCTCGCGGCACGCTCCATGAAAGCGGCGAAATCGACGTCGAGCTGGCTTAGTCCCTTGGCCGAATGGGTGGTGAGCGTCACATCGACGGTGCGGTAGACATTGAACCATTCCGGATGATGGTCGATCTTTTCGGCAAATATGGCGCATTCGGCCATGAAGCCGAAGGCCTGGATGAAGCTGGCAAACTTAAAGCTTTTCTTGATTGCCAGTCCGTCCTCGCTGAGCGTCCAGCCGCCCAACGCTTGTAGCATGGCCTCGATCTCACTATTGCTAAGTCTCTCTCGATTCATCGCCCGTCTCCCTTTTCGTGGCAGTCTATCATGGATAAAAGGCGAATTCTGTTTGTTTGTCTCGGCAATATTTGCCGTTCGCCTCTGAGTGAGGCGATCTTGCGGACAAAGGCGGAGGTGCTGGGCCTTGGCGGGCTGGTCGAGGCTGATTCGGCCGGCACCGGCGGATGGCATCACGGTGATGCGCCCGACCCGCGCTCGATTGCGGTGGCACATAGGCACGGAATCGATATTTCAGGCCTCAGGGCGCGAAAGGTGCGGACCGTCGATTTCAATGATTTCGACATGATCTTCGCCATGGACCGCAGCAACCTGCGTGATCTCGTCAAGATCGCACCGCATGATTCGGTCGCCGACATCCACCTGTTCATGGATTTCGTCAGCGGCCAGAAGCGCGACGTGCCGGATCCGTATTACGGCGACGAAGGCGATTTCGAGACGGTCTACCAGATGCTGTCGCAGGGCTGTGACCGTCTGCTGTCGATCCTGTTCGGCCGCTGACTACTTCTTCCTGGGCTCGCTATCCATCTTGGGCTTTTTGTCGATTGGCGTCTCAACCTGGGTGGTGCAGCCCTTGGACTGATAGGCCTGATCGATGGCGCTGACCTCGCCTTTCAGCCGCCCGATTTCATCGGCATTGTCGCCCTGTGTCATGGACGCGACCGGCACATGCACCATCGCCATCCAGGCTGCATCGCGATTGGCGACTTCGGCCTGCTTGTCGGAGAGCGCGTCAAGCTGTTGCTGCTTGTCCGCCTTCTGCGTCGCGAGATCCTGGCAGCGCATCTGTGTATAGGAATCGGTTGGAACCGACACCGCGACAATATCACCCGGCTGCCTGGCGCATCCTGCCAATAGCAGGAGCGCGCAAGGGAGAACTTTCTTCATTGACCCACGCTTATATCCGTCACCACACCTCGCTTATCGGATTTTGCCGCTTGCTTGTAAAGCATGCGATCCCGCCGATACGCGATAGTATGTCTACGGACACCAGGTGGTGCTGGATCGCTTAAGCGCGTCGCAATCGCTCTGCGCGCTTAAATTCCTCGTTTTTGGAGCCTGTCTTTGTCCCGAAACCGCTTCCCGCTTCCGGCAGATAGGATCAGGGCCTCAATTCGCTGACAGCGAAGGATTTCGGCGCCAACGGCACGTCGAGCGGATAGGCTTCCTCCACCACATAGGGGCCGCCGCCGACCGAAGCTTGCCTTGCCGGATTCATCCGGTTGCCCGCCTGGATAACGTCGCCCATGACCACGGTGCCAATTTTGTCGCCGGAAAGCCCGGCGCGCTGCGGCACCTCCCGCACAACGCGTGCGCCGAGTTCAGTGGCGGGCATGCCCTTCAGACAAAACGAATCCGCCAACAATCACTCTATTGCGCGCAAACGCTTTGGTTTGACGCCAACACAGCGCTCCCCCAATTATTGCTTTTGATGAGGTAGAAATTGGTCTCACCCACTTTCTTCTAGAGCATCTGCTCGTGTTAGGTTTCCGCAATTTTCCATGTCAGTAGGCTCTCAAGTTGCAGGAAGAATGCCAGCACACCACCAACGGTGTCAGCGAACACCCGGAGCTGATCCTGGAGGCACCTCCACTGCACATGGTTCCCGGCATGTGACCAAGCTACAAAAAACTGCCTCCTTCCAATGAGACAGCCAAGTCCTTACTAATGGTCTGCGCATTTGTGGACTTCATCCTCGCTATGCGATGAAACCAAGAATTGCTACGTATCAATGCCCTTCTGAATTGGAGAACTCATGTTTTTGAAGAACTTTGTATGCGCTGGGGCATCTGTGGTTGTCGCCGTCATAGGCCTCACAGGCGCGGCACAAGCGGGTCCTGCTGAAAACAGGGAACTGGTCATAAAGGCTGTTACCGGTCTTTTCATCGATCATGATCCGGCGGTTGTCGACAAATACTGGAGCCCAAAATATATCCAGCACAACCCCATGTTCCCCAGCGGCAGGGAGGTCATCCAAGGATTTGCGTCTAACCCACCGCCCGGCTTCAAATATGAAATGGGTGCGGTTGCCGCCTATAGCAATATTGTTATGGTGCGCGGCCGATACACAGGTTTTGGGCCCAAACCGATGATCGCGGTCGATATGTTCCGCGTTGAAAAAGGCAAGATCGTCGAGCACTGGGATGTGCTTCAAGAGGAAGTCCCAGCCGCCCAAACGAAAAGCGGCAACCCGATGTTCGTTCCTGGGATGTAAAGTAAGCAAAGGCCAAGCGGAAACCGCCGGCGTAGACGACATCCTGTTATTTGACGGCCGAGACTGAGTGGCATCTCTCCTCAGCCAAGCTCGGCTCAAAAGCCTTCGTGATCGTTGTTGAGCTTGACCTGCCGGAGCGTTGCGGCAAATGGAAAAGGTCCATCGGCGTTTCGGCCACTGGTGCCGTGCCGGAATAAGGGAGCGTGTCTTCGACACACTCTAGGCCGACCGGGAAAGGAAGTACCTATTGATCGACGGGGCCATAGTTCGCATCCACCAACGGGTGGACGTTGGAAAGGAATCCAAGGTTCGGCACCGCGACATCCCAGAGATGGAAGGAAGACCAAAACCCAAATGCTGCCGGTCTGTTCGATCGTCCCCAGCGCTCTATCGTGACAACCGGCCAAGTTGGCGATTGCACCCAGGTTCCAGTTCTTCTCACCAGCCAGACAAGCACTACTCTGCAGTAAAGCCTATGACACTCGCAAAGATCGCCAATACGTAGTGGACCAAAGCGGTCATGCCCTTAGGGCCTCAATTCGCTGACAGCGAAGGATTTTGGCGTCAGCGGCACGTCGAGCGGATAGGCTTCCTCCACCACATAGGGGCCGCCGCCGACCGAGTCGCGCGACGACATCAGCACGAAGCGCGAGACCGTGAACGGGCCGGCGGAGAAATCGCCGCGTCCGGAGAGATAGTGCATGACGTCGTCGATGCGCGCATTCTTCAACCGCGCCAGCGTCACATGCGGAGTGAACTTGCGGCTTTCCGCCGGCAGGCCGATGCGCTGGCAGATGCGTTCGAGATCGGACTGCAGTGCCATCAAAGGGGCGGTGGGCTGCACGCCGGCCCAGATGCTGTGCGGTTTCTTGCTGCCAAAGACGCCAGTGGAGGAGAGTTTTATGTCGAATTGCTGCCGGCGGACCCTGTCGAACCCAGCTATGACTTCATCGGCCGTGCGGTGATCGATGTCGCCGATGAACCGCAGGGTGATGTGAAAACTCTCCCTGTCGATCCAGCGGGCACCCGGTACGCCGCCCCGCAGGAGTGACAGACTCATCGCTGCACTTTGCGGGATTTCGAGGGCGGTGAACAATCTCGGCATAAACGAGCCTCCTCGAATAAAATCTACTTGACTAACGAATCATCGATTCGCCGATGGCGCAACGACAAAATCGTAATTCTGAAGTAACGCACAAAAAATTCACATTTTGATCATTTTCACGAAAGCTTCGGCGGTCGAAAGGAATTTTGCCGCCATGATTTTCGTTCCCTCGGCGTTTGGATGCATCCCGTCCTTGAGCTGCGAATCAGTCTTCAACACGACACCATCAAGRAAAAACGGATAGAGCGGCAGGTTGTACTTGGCTGCGAGGTCCTTATAAATCGGGTTGAATGCTTTCTCGTAATCGCTGCCCATGTTCGGCGGCGCGAGGATACCGACCAGCAGAACTGGGATTTTTCGCTCCTGCAGGCGCTGAATGGCGGCCTCGAGATTCTTGCGCGTGTCCGCCGGCGAGAGGCCGCGCAGTGCGTCGTTGGCGCCGAGCTCGAGGATCACGCCGTCGGTGCCATCCGGCACAGACCAGTCGATGCGTGCCAGCCCGTCGGCGCTGGTGTCGCCGGAGACGCCGGCATTGGTGATCGCCACGTCGTAACCCTTGTCCTTCATCAGCTTTTCGAGCCGGGCGGGAAAGGCTTCCTCGGGGGCGAGTTCATAGCCTGCCATCAGAGAATCACCGAAGCCGACGAGGGTGAGCGTCCTCGCTTCGGCCGCAGTTGCCATTAAAAACAGCGCGGCCGCCATTATTGCGCCTGCGAGAACTTTAAATGTCATGCGGCCTCTCCTAAGTTCGCTCCGGGGCGTGGCTTGAATTTGAATATAGGAACCGAAGGCGTGGGTGAAACCATAATCGAGCTCAAAAATGCCGACCTCACGCTCGGCGCCGCGGCCAATGCCGTGCATGTCCTGAAGAAACTCAATCTTTCCATCGAAAAAGCGACGTCCAACGGCATTACCGGTCCGTCCGGCTCCGGCAAATCGACGCTGCTGATGGTCCTGGCCGGCCTCGAACGGCTCGACGCCGGCGAGATCGTCATTTCCGGCGAACCGTTGCACAATGCCGACGAGGACACGCTGGCCGCCTTTCGCGGCCGCAATATCGGCATCGTCTTTCAATCGTTTCACCTCATTCCCAACATGACGGCGCTGGAAAATGTCGCCGTGCCGCTGGAACTCGCCGGCGATCGCGATGCCTTCGCCATCGCGCGGCGAGAATTGCAGGCGGTCGGTCTCGGCGAACGGCTTGAGCACTATCCCGGCCAGCTTTCCGGCGGCGAGCAGCAGCGGGTGGCAATCGCGCGGGCGTTGGCGCCCGCGCCAAAACTGCTGATCGCCGACGAGCCCACCGGCAATCTCGACACGGAAACCGGCAAGCAGATTGCGGACCTCTTGTTCTCCGAGCAGGCCGAGCGCGGCATGACACTGCTGCTCGTCACGCATGATGCGACGCTTGCCGCGCGTTGCGACCGTCAAATCCGCATCCGCTCCGGCGAGATCATCGATCCCGGTGCATGATGGTCTCGGCACACACTTTTCTCGCCAGCCTGCCGCTCGCCCTCCGTCTTGCCCTGCGCGAGATGCGCGGCGGCTTGCGCGGTTTCTACATCTTCATGCTCTGCATCTTGCTGGGGACGGCGGCAATTGCCGGGGTGAATTCGGTGGCGCGGTCGATGACCGATGCGATCACCTCGCGCGGCAAGGAAATCCTCGCCGCCGACATCCGATTCGATCTGAAACACCGCGAAGCCAATGCCGACGAACTGGCCTATCTCAAGAGCCTTGGCCAGGTGTCCGTGTCGAGCAATCTCCGCTCCATGGTCCGGCGCGGCGACAAGCAGAACCAGGCACTGGCCGAACTGAAGGCGGTCGACAATGCCTATCCGCTCTTCGGCCGCTTTGCCGCGGATCCCAACAGGTCGCTATCCGACCTGCTCCAACCGCAAAATGGCGTCTATGGCGCGGTGGTCCAGCCGTCGCTGCTGGATCGATTGGGCATCAAGGTCGGCGACACGATCCTTGTTGGTGATTTGACCTTCGCCATTCGCGGCACGGTGGTGAACGAGCCCGATCAACTCTCGGAAGGCTTTCTGTTCGCACCACGGCTGATGATTTCCCGCGAAGCTCTTTTCAAGACCGGTCTTATCCAACCAGGCAGCCTTGTCGAACATGATTACCGCGTCAAGCTCGACGATCCCTCGCGCAAGCTCAAGGCGATCCGCAAGGAAGCCGACGCAAAATTCCCCGAGGCCGGCTGGGCAATCCGCGGCGCCGGCAATGCGGCACCGGCGCTGTCGGACAATATTCGTCGTTTCTCGGAGTTTCTGACACTGGTGGGGCTGGCGGCGCTGGCCGCCGGCGGGGTCGGCGTCGCCAATGCCGTCAATGCCTTTCTCGACCAGAAGCGGCAGGTGATCGCCACGTTCAAGAGCCTTGGCGCGCCGGGGCACCTGATCGCCACCATCTATATGATCCAGATCATCTCGATCGCCGCAATCGCCATCCTTGCGGGGCTGGTCCTCGGTGCAGTGATCACGCCGGTGGCAGGCTATTTCCTCAAGGATTTCCTTCCCATTCCGTCCGGGTTCCCCTTCTACCCCAAGGCGCTTGCCGTCGCTGCCGCCTTTGGCTTGTTGACGACGATCGCATTTTCCATCCTGCCGCTCGGACGGGCGCGGCTGGTGCGGGCAAGCGAACTCTTCCGTTCGCAGAGCTATGACGGTTGGCGCCGGGTGCCGTGGCGCTACTATGCCGCCGCGGCCATCGTGCTTGCCATGATCGCGGCGCTGGCGATCGTCTCATCCGAGGACAAGTTCATTGCTTCGAGCTTCCTGCTGGCCACGGCCGGGGCCTTCATCGTGCTGCGGTTGGTGGCCTACGGCGTGTCGGCGATTGCGCGGCGGGCTCCGAAAGTCACGTCGCCAGCGCTGAGGCTCGCCATCGGCAATATCCATCGGCCGGGCGCGTTGACGGCGTCGGTCGTGCTGTCGCTTGGGCTTGGGCTGACTCTGCTTGCCGCGCTGGCACTGGTCGAGGGCAATTTGCGCGGCAATCTCGTCGGTGCGATGAGCGAGAAGGCGCCGAACTTCTTTTTCATCGATATCCAGAGCCGTGATGTCGACGGTTTCCGCTCGCTGGTGCAGGCCACCGCGCCGGGCGGCAAGATCGAGGAAGTGCCGATGCTGCGCGGCCGCATTCTCGCCTTCAACAATGTCGATGTGACGAAGAAGACCGTGCCGCAGGAGGCGCGCTGGGTGCTGCAGGGCGACCGCGGCATCACCTATGCCGACGCGGTGCCGGAAAATTCCAAGCTGGCGGAAGGCAAGTGGTGGCCGAAGGACTATAGCGGCGAGCCGCTGGTATCCTTCTCCGCCGAGGAAGGTCATCAACTCGGCCTCAAGGTTGGCGACACCGTGACCGTCAACGTGCTCGGCCGCAATATCATCGCCCGGATCGCCAATCTGCGCGAGGTCGAATGGCGGTCGATGTCGATCAATTTCGTCATGGTCTTCTCGCCCAACACGTTCCGCGGGGCGCCGCATGCTTGGCTGGCGACGCTCACCGACCCCGGCGCCAGCAATACAGTCGAGCAGGCGGTGATGAAGAAGGTCACCGATGCCTATCCGGCCGTGACCTCGATCCGGGTCAAGGATGCGCTGGACATTGCCGCAGACCTGGTGGCGCAGCTTGCCGTGGCTGTGCGTGCCGCCGCCTCGATCGCGCTTGTGGTTTCCGTTCTCGTGCTTTCAGGCGCGATCGCGGCGGGTAACCGTGCCCGCATCCACGATGCCGTCGTGCTCAAAACGCTGGGCGCCCGGCGCACGATGCTGATGCGCGCCTATCTTTATGAATATTTCCTGCTGGCGCTCTCCGCCTCGGTCTTCGCGTTGATCGCTGCCACCGCCGCATCCTGGTATGTGGTCACCGAGATCATGGAGTTCCCCTTCACCTTCCTGCCGGGCACGGCGCTGTCGACGCTCGTCATCGCGCTTTTGGTGACGGCCGGCACGGGCCTGATCGGAACATGGTCGGTGCTGGGGCAGAAAGCGGCGCCGATCCTGCGCGAGCTTTGAATTTGGTAGTGTCGACTTAGGATTTCAATCATGGGAAGCAAAACATGACCGTTTTGTCATCGTAACCCTCTTGCTTCGAATTGAAAGCCGTCCCATATTCTCTATATGCTTGCTGGAGCTCCGCAGCGGCACACGGGCGATGACCGCCATGGGTGGCCTATGGTCCGGTACCGTGACATTCTCTTGAAACCGGAGCTTTGTTAGAGGGACTTATGTCTGACATCAGAGACTTCCAAGCTCGCTCGAGCAATCCGGCCGTCGGTCGCACCGATGCCGGCATTGACCAGGGCCTTCGCTCCTACATGCTCAAGGTTTACAACCTGATGGCGCTCGGCGTGGCGCTGACGGGTCTCGTTGCCTTTGCCTTCGCGGGAGCTGCGGTTGCACCCGACGCCCAATCCGCCGTCGCCGCTTATGGCCATGTGAATCTTACCTCCTTTGGTTACGCCATCTATGCAAGCCCCTTGAAATGGGTGATCTTGTTCGCCCCGGTGGCGTTGGTGTTTCTGCTCTCCTTCGCGATTGAGCGTATGAGTGTCTTTACGGCTCAACTCACCTTCTGGGCCTATGCGGGACTGGTCGGTGCTTCGCTGTCGAGCATCTTCCTCGTTTATACCGATGCCTCGATCGTCAAGACCTTCGCGGTGACCGCTGCCTCCTTCGGCGCACTATCGCTCTACGGCTACACGACCAAGCGTGACCTGTCGCCGATCGGTTCGTTCTTGATCATGGGGCTGTTCGGCCTGATCATTGCCCAGTTGGTCAACTTCTTCCTGAAGTCGCCGGCCATCGACTTCGCCGTCTCGTCGATCGGCGTTCTGGTCTTCGCCGGCCTGACCGCTTGGGACACACAGCGGATCAAGGAAATGTATTTCGAATCCGACGGTTTCGAAGTCATGCAGAAGAAGGCCATCATGGGTGCGCTGAACCTTTACATGGACTTCATCAACCTGTTCCTTTTCCTGTTGCGCTTCATGGGCAACCGGAACTAAGACAGGCTCGGAGCCTAGATACCAAAGGGCGGCGTCAGGCCGCCCTTTTCATATCCGGAGTAGCCCATGCAGATCCGTGTCCGCGACGCCATCCCCTCCGACCTGCCGGTCATCACTGAAATCTATCGTGAGTCCGTCCTGAACGGTATCGGCACCTATGAGCTCGATCCGCCGACCGAACTCGAAATGACCGTGCGCTTCACCACCATTACCGGGCAAAACTATCCCTATCTGATCGCCGAGGACGAGAGCGGCAGGATTTTGGGTTATGCCTATGCCTCGCCGTTCCGCACGCGCGCCGCCTACCGCTATCTTGCCGAGGATTCGATCTATGTGGCAGCGGATTCACGTGGCCTCGGCGTCGGCCGCACCCTGCTCGACGCGCTGATGAGCCGCACCGCCAGCCTTGGCATCCGCCAGATGATCGCCGTGATCGGCGGTGCGGGCGCGGCTTCGATCGCCTTGCACGAAGATGCCGGCTTCAAACATGTCGGCCGGCTTCCGTCGTCGGGTTTCAAGTTCGGCAAATGGGTCGACACCGTGCTGATGCAGATCGACCTGGGGGAAGGCGACGAGACCATTCCCGGCGAAGAGCCGAATCTGCGCAAGGTGATCTGAGCAACCAAATTTGCGTCATTGGTCCGCGGCGTGGGCATGGTTAATGCTTGCTTAACCCCTCGCCATTAATCTGCGCAGCATGGCCGCTTTTTCTCGGTTGCGGCAGTGATTCTTCGATTTTGTGGCGGGTCGAATTTATGGCGAAAAGCATTCCGGCGGACTATCACGGCCGCTCCCTTCGCTTGATCATCCTTTCCTTCGTCTGGCGTCAGGCCAAGGCGATCGGCGGGATTGCGTTGATCGGCATGCTGGGGCTTGCGGTCGCGGCGCTGTCGACCTGGAACGTGCTGGATCCGAGCTATTCCAACGCTACATCGCACCCGCCGTCGAACATACTTGGCACTGGTGGTGCCTATTTTGCCGACCTCATGATGCAGTTCTTCGGGCTGGCCGCCGTGATGGCGCTGCTGCCGGTCTTCGCCTGGTCGCTGATGATGATCATCAACGTCCCGGTCTACCGGCCGTTGTCGCGCGCCGCCGCCTGGTTCGGCGGTTCGGTATTGGCCGCTGCTGCGCTTTCCTGCGTCGAGCCACCAACGACCTGGCCTATCCCGAACGGGCTGGGCGGCGTGTTCGGTGATCTCGTGTTGAAATTCCCGGCGCTTTTTCTCGGGCACTATCCGAGCGGCATCCCCGCGATGATCATCGGCACTGTCTGCGCCCTTCCGGCGCTCTGGCTGCTCGCCTTCGCCGCCAATCTGCTCAACACCGAAAAGCCCGCGCGGCCAGAGAAGAAGGTCGGCGCGGCGGTCATGCCGATGCGGCAGGCCAAGCCGGTTCAGCCTGCCGAACCGGTCGAGGAAGAGGAGCGCGATTCGCCCTTTGCCGTTCTTCAAGGCTATTTTGGTCATTATTGGTACGCGGCGCAGGCGCGGCTTCGCCGCCTGACCGGCGTGCCGAAAAAGCCCGTGCGCCGCGAATTCGAGCAGCCCTACGATCTCAACGACGAGGAATTCGGCCTGATGCCGCATGCTGCGGAAGCGCGGGACGGCGGCCGGGTCGAGCCTTCGATGTTCGCGCCGAAAGAGACTAAGCAGATGTCGCCGCTCCGGCGCATCATTTCCGCGCCGCACATGGACCCGGATCTCGATGACGACGATGGCGCGCCGATCGAACTCGACCGGCATCGCCCGGCCGGTCTCCTGCCCGAAGATGACGACGAGGATGGCGACTGGCAAGTGACGCCGGACGTGCGAGCCCCGCAGCGTGTCGGTGCCGCTCCCCGCGCTGCCGCCCCGCAGCCCGCCCGCCCGGCGCAGCCGGCACCGATGCCTGCCAAGCCGAAAGTGACCGCGGCGATGAGCCGAACCCCGGCCCCCCCGTCGCGTGACGGTTTCGACCTGCCGCCGATCGAGCTCCTGGCTGAGCCGAAAGTTGCGGCCCGTGACTCCAGCCTTTCCAATGATGCTCTGGAACAGAATGCCCGCATCCTCGAAGGCGTGCTCGACGATTTCGGCGTCAAGGGCAATATCATCCATGTCCGCCCCGGCCCGGTCGTCACACTCTACGAATTGGAGCCTGCACCCGGCATCAAATCCTCGCGCGTCATCGGCTTGGCCGACGACATCGCCCGCTCGATGAGCGCGATCGCCGCCCGCGTTGCCGTCGTGCCGGGCCGCAACGCGATAGGCATCGAACTGCCGAACAAGTCGCGTGAAATGGTGGCGCTGCGGGAAATGTTCGCATCGCGGGACTTTGACGGCACGAAGGCCAGGCTGGCCGTGGCGCTCGGCAAGACGATCGGCGGCGAACCCGTGATCGCCGATCTCGCCAAGATGCCGCACCTGCTCGTCGCCGGCACGACCGGTTCCGGTAAATCGGTGGCGATCAACACGATGATCCTGTCGCTGCTCTACCGCATGACCCCGGAACAGTGCCGGCTGATCATGATCGACCCGAAAATGCTGGAACTCTCCGTCTATGACGGCATTCCGCATCTCCTGTCGCCTGTCGTAACCGATCCCAAGAAGGCGGTCGTGGCGCTCAAATGGACCGTCCGCGAGATGGAAGAACGCTACAAGAAGATGTCGAAGATCGGCGTCCGCAATATCGACGGCTTCAATGCCCGCGTCAGCCAGGCGATGGAGAAGGGCGAGGTCATCACCCGCACCGTGCAGACCGGCTTCGACCGGCAGACGGGCGAGGCGATTTACGAGAGCGAGGAGTTCGATCTCGCGCCGCTGCCCTATATCGTCGTGATCATCGACGAAATGGCCGACCTGATGATGGTTGCAGGCAAGGATATCGAAGGCGCGGTGCAGCGCCTGGCGCAGATGGCCCGCGCCGCCGGCATCCACGTGATCATGGCGACGCAGCGTCCGTCGGTCGATGTCATCACCGGTACGATCAAGGCCAATTTCCCCACCCGCATCTCCTTCCAGGTGACGTCGAAGATCGACAGCCGCACCATTCTGGGTGAGCAGGGTGCGGAGCAACTGCTCGGCATGGGCGATATGCTCTATATGGCCGGCGGCGGGCGCATCCAGCGCGTCCACGGCCCATTCGTCTCCGACAATGAGGTCGAAGATATCGTCGCCTTCCTCAAGACCCAGGGCGCGCCGCAATATCTCGACGCGATCACCGCAGGCGAAGACGATGAGGATGATGACGAGCGTGGCAGCGGCCCGGCTGGCACGTCCAACCTGGCCGATTCCGAAGATCCCTATGACCAGGCAGTCTCGGTCGTGCTGCGCGACGGCAAGGCTTCGACATCCTATATCCAGCGCCGGTTGGGTATAGGCTATAATCGCGCTGCCTCGATCATCGAGCGGATGGAGAAGGAGGGCATTGTCGGCCCTGCCAATCACGCCGGAAAACGCGAGATTCTGGTGCCAACCGAAGAGGACGTGCTGGCGCGCTGAGCGTCGGCCGATATGCCTCATCGCTGATGGAACGCCTTGAAGGCGCCCCAGTTTCCTTGCAAATGGAACGACGGATATGGAGACCCGAATGGTTCGAATTGATGCTGAAAACAGCAATGGCCTGATGCTTTCGCGCCGCGTCGTGCTTGGTGGCATGTTGGCTGCGCTCCTGACGGCTATGGTGCCGGTCGATCTGGCCTTTGCCGAAGCCTCGCCAGTGGCCCAGAAGATTGCCGACCATTTCTCTTCGGTACGGACTATGTCGGGTGAATTCGTGCAGTTCGGTCCGCGCGGCGAACAGACTGGCGGCAAGTTCTTTCTGGAACGGCCCGGCAAGATCCGCTTCAACTATGAAACGCCCTCGCCGATGCGAGTCATTTCCGATGGACGCTCGGTCGTGATCGGCAATCTCAAGCTCAAGACCTGGGACATCTATCCGCTGTCCAAGACGCCGTTGGCGCTGCTGCTCTCCGACAAGATCGACCTTGGCGGCAAGATGGTACGCGACGTCAAGGAAGAGCCGGACCTGATCACCATCAAGCTCGGCGATAAATCGGTGTTCGCCGATTCGACGATCACCATGATGTTCGACCCCAAGTCCTATGACCTGCGCCAGTGGACGATCACTGACAACCAGGGCAAGGATACGTCAGTGATGATCTTCAATATCCAGACCGGACAGAAATTCGACGAGAAGGTCTTCCGCGTCCCCTATGACGAAGTGCAGAAGCAGCACCAGGGCGGGGCTCACTGATCGAGGCTCTGTGGAGAATCGTCCAGACCCGCACGAACGCGTGCATATTTGGCTTATAACCCCATGAAATAGTTGCTAATGTCCGGCGCAAATTGCCTGCCGGAGTATTTCATGCTGTTTACGCTTGCCACCTGGAACATCAATTCCGTCCGATTGCGGATGCCGATCGTTGAGAAGTTCCTGGACGCCTGTGCCCCCGAGATTCTCTGCCTCCAGGAAACCAAGTGCACCAACGAGCAATTCCCGGCCGAGCCGCTCAAGGCGCTGGGTTACGCGCACCAGGCGATCAACGGCCAGAAGGGCTACCATGGCGTCGCCATCCTGTCGAAGATCCCGCTCAGTGACCTGGATTACCGCGACCACGGCAATGTCGGGCATGCGCGGCATGTATCGGGCAGGTTCACGGTCGGATCGCGGACGATCCGGTTGCACAATTTCTATGTGCCGGCCGGTGGCGATGAGCCCGACCCGGCGATCAATCCGAAATTCGCCCACAAACTCGATTTCATCGAGGAGATGAAGGCGGTTCATTCCGAGGCGGAGCCGGGTGTGTCGACTCTGCTTGTTGGGGACCTCAATATCGCGCCGCTCGAAAACGATGTCTGGTCGCACAAGCAGCTGCTGAGAATCGTCAGCCATACGCCGGTGGAGACCGATGGCCTCAAGCAGGTGATCGCACGCGGCAACTGGCTCGACCTGATGCGGCAATTCATGCCCGAGCCGCAAAAACTCTATACGTGGTGGAGCTACCGTTCCGCCAATTGGGAGCTTGCCGACAAAGGCCGCAGGCTCGACCATATCTGGTCATCGCAGGACCTTGGGCAGCATCTCAGATCAATCGAGATCCTCAAGGAGGCGCGGGGTTGGGACAAGCCGTCCGACCATGTGCCGGTCATTGCCAGGCTGGAATTCTGACAGGGAAATAACACATGCTGATGGGCCGCGTCGACGAGTTACAGAACGGCAAGTTCTACGGTTGGGCTTTCAATGAGGATCAGCCGGACGAACATCTGGTGATCCGGATCATGCGTGGGGCGAAGGTGATCGCCACCGGTGTCGCCAATGTGGAGCGGCGCGATCTCAGGGAGGGTGGCGTCGGTGGTGGCGACCATGCCTTCGAGATCGCCGCGCCGCAGGATGTCACCTCGTTCCAGGGCCTGATGATCGTTGCACAATCACAGAGGGCCGGCGAGATTCCGCTGCCGGTCGCCACCAATGACGATCGCCGCTTCGACGAGATGTTCTCGGCCTATGCCGAACAGTACGGAGAGGCGCTGACTGGATTCAGAGAGGAAATCGATGCGCTGAAGAAGCGTTGCGAGGCGCTGGAGTCCGATGCGACAAAGGCAGCCTCGCCAACGGAACTTCCAATGGATTTGGCCGAGAGGCTCATCAAGCTCGAATCGCGGCTCGACTCGACCGAGGTGTTCATCGTCAGGATCGACGAAATGCTGCGACAACTGATGGATGAGCACAAGAAAAAGGGCAAGAAGCGTTTCGGCCTGTTTTAGGTGCGCCGCGAATGCGTATCCTGTTCGTCCACCATTATTTCCCCGGCCAGTTCCAGCGCATGGCCAGGCATTATCTGGCGGCTGGGCATGACGTGATCGCCCTGCATCGCGGCATCAAGGACGGCCGTTCGATGACGCCGATCGACGGGATCAAGGCGCTGGAATATGGCCGTCAGGTGAAGCCGGATCGCGATCCCGACCATGTGCTCCACGATACCGAGGAGTTTATTCGCGAGGCGGCGAGCGTCTGCATCGAGGCGGAGGATTTGAAAGCCCGGGGTTGGGAGCCGGACCTGGTCTACAGCCATACCGGCTGGGGAACGGGCGCCTTTCTCCATGACGTCTTTCCGCAGGCCAAATTTGTCAAATATTGCGAATGGTTTTACAACAACAACGCTGACAGCACGGAATTCCTCACCGGCGAGCAGCCCTTTGCCTCGCGCTTCATGACCAGCCTCATGAATATTCCGGTGCTTGCCGACCTGATGCGCGCTGATCTCATGATCTCACCCACCGAATGGCAGCGCGCGCAATTTCCGGCGCATATGCGTGAAACGATCCAGATCGTGCCGGATGGGGTGGACACGAGCCTCTTCCGGCCTGATTCAACAGCGCAGTTTGCCCTGCCAGGTGGCAGGATCTTGCGCGCCAGCGACAGTGTGGTCACCTATGTTGCGCGTGGCGCCGATCCGTTCCGCGGCTTCAAGCCGTTCATGGAGGCGCTGGCGAAAGTGCAAGCACGCGATCCGGATGTCGAAGCAGTCATCGTCGGCGATCGACAGGTTTATTATGCTTCGAATCCCGGGTCGGAGGAACACTTCCATGCTGTCATGGCGGAGGCGAAGATCGATCCGGCTCGGACGCATTTCACCGGCGCGCTACCTTACGGGGATTACCGCAAAGTGCTGCAAGTATCGGCGGCGCATGTCTATCTGACGGTACCTTTCGTGCTCTCGTGGTCGGCGTTCGAGGCATTGTCGACAGGCTGTGCCGTGGTTGGTTCGGACACTGCGCCGGTCCGGGAATTCGTCACGGATGAAGAAAATGGGCTGCTGGCTGGTTTTTTTGACCCCGATGCGATCGCATCGAGGATCGAAATCGCTCTCGCCGGCGGCCCAGCGATAGAGGCAATGCGGAGGTCGGCCCGCCAGACCATCGTCGAACGCTGGTCGGCTGAGATAGCAATAGAGCGGCATGAGAATTTGATAAACCGGCTTATGCAGCTCGGATAGACTGGTGGCCGGCTGAAACGGACTATCCTGTCGGCAAGCTGCGGCTGTCATAGCCAAAGCGCAGAAAATCCTCCGCATAGATCAACTGTGCCAAGCGGATTTCCTTCGGACCATAATATGCAGCGAGCTTGTCGCCGGCATCGGTCGAATGCCGGACGGCAGCGATATTCGTTGGGATGGCCAATCGTTCGCAGACATAGCGGAAGTCAGTTTCGAACTGTTCGAGCCTGCCGATGAAATGATAGCTGACGGCATCGGGTTGCGTGAGCCAGGCTTGTGGTGCCCAGTGTGCGTCGCGCGCGTCTTCCTTTTGCTCGGCGATGGCTCTTAGGAAGGTTTTGAAGGTCGGGGTCACCGACGGATCGAGACCGAGTTCAGGTAGCAGTCTTCGCCGCTCCGGTTCGGAGGCGACGATCTTGTCGAGATAGCACGACAGAACGCGCGTGAAAGGATTGCGCACGAAGGTGAAGCGGAACCAGTCGTCGGCTTGTAGCGCCTGAAGAAAGAGATCGGGGCTGTCGAGCGGCGTCATGAGCGGCGAAAGCTCTGGAAAATGCTCGTCTCCGTAATTGCGGAAAACCAGCGCGCCGTCGATCTCGGCGGTCTGCAGTCTGTGCTTGATCGCGGTGCAGGCCACTTTCGGTGTCTCGACATAGAGATATTTGTGCCGATTTGAGAGGTGACAAAGCGAATTGGCATCGGCGAAGGGCAGATGCATGGTTTTCGCAATTGCAGCCCGGACTGCGACCCCAGCCTCAGTTCGGTCATCCAGATAGGTCAAATCCGTAAGCGTGTCGGCAACCTGCAAATCAAGGCGAACGCCCTGCATCATGAACCCATCGACTGGATCGCGTCGATCGGAAACGTCCTCGCGGAGCGTGAGAAAGAGCTGTTCAGGCGTTGGTGTGTTCGGCTCGCCGGCAGGAAGATGCAGCGGGATCGCGGCGAGTCTGGGATAGCGGGATTGAAAACCGTCCTGGCCAAGCGGCGCCATAACCCGGCTGCTGGCGCGTTGAAGGTTCGGGGCAAGGTTCAGTCGCTCGTCCAATAGTCGCTCCCCACACATCGCTTCAGGCATTGCCGTAAAAAGCGAGGTAATGCTTGAGCAGATCGGTCCGGGTCGGAATTGGTCGGCTTGGTCTGGCGTCAGCGAGGCTCGGTTCGGCGATGATGCGCGCCATGGCCTCGGCGAGCGCCATCGGATCGGATCGCTCTGCGAGGACGCCCATGCCGTAGCGGCCGAGGATTTCCGGTGCACCACCATGCGGATAACAGACGACCTGGCGGCCGTGATGCAAAGCCTCGTAGATCACCAACGGCGCATTCTCCCACCAGACGGAGGGAAAGGCGAGACAGTCGATCGACTGCAGATGGCGCGGCATGTCCTCCGGCAGATAATGACCAAAGAGCTGGATACGGTCGCCGAGCGTCGTCCTGGCGGCCTGAATGCGGTCGAACAGCACGTTGTCTTCGAAGAGCTGTGAGCCATGCACATGGAGGCGGAAATCCATGTCGCGCCTTGCCAGGATATCGGCGGCATCGAGCAGGTCGGACAGGCCCTTCACCGCGGAAATATTGCCGAAATAGCCGAAGGTCAGCGGGCCTGTGCCTGTTCGTGGCGCCAGCGATATGTCGGCGTCGCCGATATAGCCGTTTTCGATCACCTCGATCGGATGCGGCAATCTTATGTAGTGCTCGAACTTTTGCTTGAGGAAGTGCGAGGGTGAGACGATCCCGTCGCATAGGCTCAGCGCATTGCCGACATCGAGAATGCGCATGGCAAAATCATTGGCGCGCTTTTCAGGAAAGCACTTCAGGCATTCGATGAGCGTCGGGCCGGGGCAGCGCTGGCGCGTCTCATGCTTATAGAGTTGGCCGTGGTTGGCGCAGATCAGGTAATAATCATGCAGCGTCAGCACGATCCGGGCTTTGGGAAGCGCGTTGCGGATCGCGTGGAAAGATTCCAGGCCGAAATTCAGGATATGGTGCATGTGCACCACATCGGGCCGGATCGCCTTCAGATAGTCCTGGAATTCGCGCAGGAAGCCGAACTGATCGAGCTGCGACAGCGCAAAGCTGCTGAATCCCTCGCTGAAGAGCGCTGCTTCGCGCTGGTCGTCGGAAAGCGCGATCATCTGGGTGCCGAGATTGGGCAGGGTCTGGTCGGCGTCGAGCGCGCCGAGATACCAGCTGTCCAGTCCGGAAGCCAATGCCTGGCGGTGCAGCGCAAGCGCGGTCATTTCCGTGCCGCCGGGATGGAAGCGCGGATGGTTGTGGGCGACCTGCAATATACGCGGCGGCGTCACATGTCCTCCCTACGGCTCATATCAGAATCAGATCCTGGCTCCAGGGGCCGGGGCCGCCGCGCCATTGCCCCTTGCGGATATCGGCTTTGCGGCCCGTGGCTCCCTGGATCAGATCGGCAAAGTAGTTCCCTGAATAGCAGACGGCAGCCAGCGGCGGATAGCCCTCGACATGCCAGCGGTTGGGATTGCGCACATCCTGTTTGTCGAAGTGGAGATGTGGCAACTCGGACTGGAAAGGGATGGTGCCGTCGTAGAGGAAGGCGGTTGCGAAAATCCGGCCCGTCGGCTTCACCACACGGGCAAGCTCGTCGAGATAGGCGGCGATTTCGGGCTCGTAGAGATGGGTGAAGACCGAGGTCAGAATGGCGAAGTCGATGCTCTTGTCTTCGACGGGAAAGGTGAACTCGGTCGATAGGATCGTCCCTTCCGGCCGGTAGAGTTCGTTATAGAGATCGGCCCATTCGAAACGAAAGTTCGGTTGGCCGGCGTAGGCCTTGCGGCACCATTCAACACCTTCGATGACCGGGTCGAAGCCGATATAGCGGCCTTTCTCGGGATCGAGAAACAGGCTGAGGCTGGCGCTGATGCGGCCGATGCCGCTGCCGACGTCGAGCACGGTGTGATGCGGTTCAAGCCCGCCAACGGTGACGAAGTAACGCAGAAACTCTGCCGATATATCGAGATAGGGCCCGCGTCCGACGAAGATCTCCTCTTCGTTCGGCACCGGCACGGCGCTCGCCCTCAGACCGGCAAGAGCCTGTTCGAGACGTTCATTCAACACGGGTGAAATCCATGGCTTTGTTGGCTTCGACGATATGGTCATTCCACCTCAATGTATGCAGCGCTCGATTATAGACGGTCGATCCGAGATCTTGATCGTTGCTGTTCGGCATGGATTGCCGCTCGAAATGATGCAGCACGATCGACGGCAGATAGTAGGGCAGGCCGCCCCGATCGCGCAATTTGAGGCAGAGGTCACTGTCTTCATAATCGCCGATCACATAATCGCTGGTGAAGCCGTCGACCGCCAGATAGTCGGCCTTTCGGATGACCATGCAGGCGCCAGTCACCGCAGGCACGACGCCTTCACGATTGGCTGGGGCGAAATTAGCGCCATAACCCTTCCAGAAGTGAAAGTTCTGCCAGAAGCCGGTCGATAGCTGGTAGAAATACATGCCCGCATGCTGCAGGCTCCCGTCGGCATAGACGAGTTTCGGCCCGATCACGGAGAAATCAGGCAATGTCGCGAGTTTTTCCTGTGCTTTTTCCAGCCAGCCGGCATGCGCCGGGATGACATCGGAATTCATCAGCACGATCACGTCGCCTTTAGCCTGACTGACGCCCATATTGTTGGCCAGGGCATAGCCGCCATTACGCTCCAGCATGACAAGCCGCAGATCGAGCGGATAAGTGAGCGCATAGCCTTCGAGCAGCGAGGCGACCTCTTGGCCGAGCACGGGATCGTCGAGCACGTAGACGATCTCGCAATTGGCTCGCATATAGGGATCGACGGAGAACGCCATCAGCTGCGAACGGAAAAAGCCGATCTCGCGATAAAGTGGGATGATCAGCGATACCGCGCGGCTGGACCTCTTCCCATAGTCCCGAACTTCACGAACGGATTGCCGGTCAATGAGCGCCTTCTGGATCGGCGCCAGCGCCGGCATGAACACGGTTTCCAGTAATTCTGTGGTGAAGGCATGACCGGCAATGCCGCGCAGGATACGCAGGCGTTGACCGACGAGCTCCTGTGGGGCAGTCGCAGCGCTCAGCAAATGGTTCTCACCATTGGTGAGAACGACGCGAACCGCGACATTGTCGATCGGCCGGGCATCGGCTTGCCGCGGCATGAAGCAAACGAAACGCTTGGCCGGACGATCCTTGCCCCAAAGGTTCGCTTCGGCCTCGAAAAGTTTCCAGGATGAGGAAATTCCTGATGTTTCCAGGCTGTGATCGACGGCGACGATCTCGGAAATATATTGGTCTGGATCATGGAGCCAGCCGTGCACGAAGAGGCCATTCGCCAGGGGAATCACATCCTCCAGAGCGAAATGCAGGCCAAGCAATGGCTCGTCGAGCATCGGGCGGGGAACGTCCTGCCGTCCGAGACGATTGAGGAACACGGCAGCCTCGTCATCGCTCTCCGTCAGCAGCGAAAGCAAATCCGGGTCGCGGCGAACACATTCGGCATGAAAGGCTTGAAGATCAGTATGCCGCCGCACGTTCACGTCGATAACCATCAAGCGGTCACGTCCGATGAACAGGTATCGGCCTTCCGCAATCGCGCCGGAAAAGGAGATCGTCGTCAGGCGTTGCTGAGGATTGCCGCGAGCAAGAAATTGCCGAATCGGTCCGATGCGTCCGAGGGATAGCCGCTCCGCTGAGAGCGAGACGAGCAGATCCTGCTCGTGAAAGCCGGAGCGTGGCGGAATGACGGCAAGCGCTGTGTCGAAGCCTTCGACAATGTCGAAATGCACCATCCCCGCGGCCTGACCGAATTGCTCGGCAAGCGCCGTGGCAATAGACATGAAGATTGCATCGGCACGCAGTGGAAAGGTCAGCATTATGGTGCCAAAAAGCGCTTTGAGTACGGCAAACTGCTCGGCTGGGTCCGCGACGACGGCGTCGATAAATTCGTTGAGGTCAGGCAGGTCCTCCGGGGCGAAGCCTATATCGCCTTGCGGAAGCTGGTGCAGCCTAAGCGTGGTTTCGCCGACGGTGATTTCCATCTGTCGGGTCGCGGCATGGGCGATCGCTGCGACGCGGCGGCCCGCGTCATCGGCCGCCGACAGAAAAATCCGCTCGCCTATGCGGCAGAGCGGTATCCAGTCGGAATCGGGGGACACTGACGCGTTACTGCTCACGGAAAGCTCTGTGGAAGCTTCTTAATATCGGCATAGCCAGATAAGCCAAGGCGGTGCGATTGCCATTGATGATCGAGATATTGGCCGTCATGCCGGGATAGAGAAACAGGTTGGGCTGTTTCGCCAGTTCGCCGTCATCGATCTTGACCCGAATAGGATAGCCGCCTTCGCCCGTTTTTTCATCCGGGATGCTATCGGCAGCGACATAGGTCACGTGGCCAATGAGGGGGAGCAATTGCTGGCTGCCAAATGTTCCGAGTCGGATTTCGGTTTTCTCGCCGACATGGACCGCGTCTATATCCACCGACAGAATGCGTCCTTCGATGACCATGGGCTGGTTGTCTGGCACGATATCGAGGATTGGCTGGCCACCAATGACGGCCGATCCGGGCGTACGGACCTTGATGTTGGCTACGACGCCGTCCTGTGGTGCGCGGATTTCTGATTTGGTAACGACGTCTTCCGCGGAAATCAAATCCTGACGCGCACGCGCCATATCCGCCTGGGCCTGTTGGATCGCCTCGGAAATTATACGAAAATAGTCCGTGCGGCGATTCGACAATGACAATTCAGCCTGGCTGCGACGTTGCCGGCTTTCGGCGATCCCGGCATCGGACTCCGCGATCCGCGCCTCGATGTCCATCAACAGGAGTTTCTTTTCGTTCAACGCACTTGTGGTCACGAGTTGCTGGCGCTCAAGCTTCGCCAGCGAGTCGTAGTCGCGATGGATGATAGTCGCCTGCTCGGCCGACGCCTTGCGCCGGGCCACGAGGGCTGCAGTTTGACTGTCTATCTGATCTATCAGCGACCGATCGGTTCCAAGCTGGTCGCGGAACTGGCTTCTGCGCTCCTGGAACAGCTTAGCCTCAGTGCTGATGAGTTGAGCTGCGGTTGTGGGATCAACGCCATCGGGGAGAGGCTTGTCATAGGAGAGTTTGGGACTCTCGTCCTTTTCCGCGAGCAGCCGGGCCAACCGGATGTCCAGGACCAGCAATTGTTGACGCAGCTGGATCACCGCTGCTTGACTGCGCGTTACGTCCAACGTCGCGAGCAGTTCCCCCTGCTTGACCTTGGCGCCCTCGTCGACGAGAACTGCCTTCAGCGTCCCGCCTTCGAGATGCGTCACCGTCTTGGTGCTGCTCTCAACAATCACCCGGGCCTGCGCCATGGAGGCTTGCGCGACATTGGTATTTGCGGCCCAGACGAAGAAGCCACCGATGCCGATTACCAGGGTAATGATCCCCACCATCATCGGCGCGAACAACGAGGCCGTGGCTTCGGACTCCTCACGGAGGACAGCATCCCAGTCGCTGAGCGCGCCGGCGGCAGTGCGTTGATATTCCGAGGGTTGCAGAGTGATGGAAGCAGGCATCAGGCCTCTCCCTCATTCGAGACCACTCGGATCGCCTTTTTGCGGCGCGCATCGCTGGCGGCGCGGGCCTCGGGAGAAATCATTTCGATAACCTCGGTGCGTGCGCCGAATTGCTTCACCATGCCATCTTCGATGACCATCATCTTGTCGGCCACGGCCATCACCGAAGGCCGGTGCGCGATCATGATGATAATGGCACCGCGTGCGCGTGCCTGCTCGATCGCGAGGATGAGCGCCTGCTCGCCAATATTGTCGAGATTGGAGTTCGGCTCATCAAGGATGAGAAACTTGGGCTCGCCGTAAAGGGCACGCGCCAGGGCCAAGCGCTGCAATTGACCGCCGGACAACATGTGCATACCCTCCTGCACCGGCGTGTCGTAGCCATGCGGCAGGCGGCCGATCATTTCGTGGATTCCCGCAGCCTGGGCGGCGCGAATGACATCTCTCGGATCGCTATCCTCCATGCGGGATATGGTCTGCCGGATCGTTCCGTCGATGATGGAAAGCGTCTGCGGCAGATAGCCGACGGCCTTGCCGAACGAGCCACGTTCCCAAAGATAAGTTGAATGGCCATCGAGATAGACGCCGCCGGCCGTCGGCTTGATAATGCCGGTCAGGCAGCGGGCGAGCGTCGATTTGCCGGCGCCCGACGGGCCAGCTATACCTAGAATTTCGCCAGGCGACAGGGAGAAGCTGATACCACGCAGGATCGGAATCCTGTAGCCTTCGGGGAGATAATAGAGGTCGTCGACCACGAGATCGCCGTCGCCGACGGGCGCTGGCATCGTCTGTCGTCCGGAGCCTTCGGTTTCGACCAGTTTCTTGATCCGGCCCCAGGACTGAGCGGCCTTGACCCAGGAATTGTACGCCTCGATCATATTTGCGAATGGGCTGACCGCCTGACTGGTCAGTACCATGCCCGCAAACAGCAGGCTTGAGCTCATCTGATTGGAAATTACCAGATAGGCCCCGACTGCCACGGTGATGATCTGCAGGCTCTTCGAGAAAGACTTGGTGATCGAGAGCACGATATGGACACGCTCATCGGCTGTCCTGGAATATTCCAGCGTCTCGGCTTGCGAGCGGCGCCATGTCCGGACGAGCGCCGGCAGCATGCCCATCGCCTCGATGGCTTCGGCATGCCGGAAGGAATTCGCCACCTCCTGCAGATGGCGCTGCTGGCTCGCATTGGCCGCCTGCAGCGAGTGCCGCGTCAGGCGGTCGTTGACGATGTTGAGCACCACCATGACCGCGATGAACGCCAGAGCGACCAACAGATAGAGTGGATCGATAAAAAACGCTGCGACAAGGAAAATGACGGCACAGGTCGCGTCGAGCGGCGCCGACATCGAATGCCCTGCGACGAATTGCCTGAGTTCCGCGATATCGCGTATCACGGCGCCGCCCTCATTGACGCCGCCTTCGATGGATTTCAGCACGCCCGCCTGCAGCGCCGGCAGATTGAGTTTTTGCGCCATGCCGTAGGCGATGACGCCATAAGTCCAAGAGCGGATATAGTCGAGGACGCCATAGAGGATGACGACGAAGACACCGATTACAAGCAGGCCGACGAGCGTATCGTAGCTCTTGGCCGGGATCGCGCGCTGATAGACCTGGATCATGAAAATCGGCGAGATCAGCGTCGTAAAGTTCAGGAAGAAGCTGATGAACCCCGCAAAAATGAAGCCACGCAAGAACAGCTTCCGTGCGGACTGCAGCAAGAATATCGGGCTATTACGCTCTTCGGTCATCAGTCCATCGTCGATTGTATTTTCCGTCGTTATAAGTCGCTGCGCTTTCGGTATCAATGCTGTTTGTGCGTGATGGACAATTTACTCAATCGAAAATTGAAATTTTAGAATATGCAGTCGTTTGGCGTGTTATGTCGGATAGGGCTGTAATTGAATGCATCGGACAGTTTCTCGTCGTTTGAGGCTGCCTGATAATTTGCGTTCACTGTGCCCGATTCAACACACGGCTGAAAAGTCTTTTGTTTCAACACAAACATGCGTTTGAGCGTTTACGGTCCATTTACTAACAATCAGTGAGCGAGTGGATGCAAGATTTCGTGGTTTGATTTTTCCATACTTCCATGTATCAGTTCATGCGGGTAACGAGCGTAACGATTCGTGAGCACAAGGGGTAAGATATGGCTACGAGAGTTGGAACTAACGCCGGCGAAAAGCTGATGGGCACGAAGAAGATGGATCAGCTCTTCGGCAAAGGCGGCGACGACAAGCTGTACGGTGGCGCTGGCAAGGACTTGCTCGTTGGCGGCAAGGGCAGCGACCAGCTGACTGGCGGCAAGGGTGCCGACACCTTTGAATTCAAGAAGGGCGATTTCGACAAGAAGGACGTCGATACCGTCAAGGACTTCACGCTCAAGCAGGGTGATATCCTCCAGTTCGCCAAGGGCGTGGTCAAGAGTGTTGGCGACGTGGTTGACAAAGCTGCGGCCTCCAAGGATGGCAAGGACACCATCATCAACCTCGGCGATGGCAACAAGATCGTTCTTAAGGACGTCAAGCTCGCCGACTTCGTCAAGAACCCGCACGATCACATCGTGGTCGGCTGATAGCCGGAGCGCCTTCGGGCGTTTTCGCTTTCTCGGTATCGAATTGAAAAACCCGGCTTTTGCCGGGTTTTTCTTTGCCTGAAGCGCATCGCATATTTTGGGATTCAAATGACGCGCTTCATCTTTTGTTTTTCTGCATGTCGTCATCCCGAAACCGGGGGCTCTTTTCGGGCGACATGCTCCAATCACAAGAACCGCTGCCAGATCGTCTTGTAATCGCAATATTTATCGATCGCATGCACGGAGCGGTCGCGGCCGAAGCCTGATTGCTTGAAGCCGCCGAAAGGCGTGGAAAAGTTCGACATGTCATAGGTGTTGATCCACACCGTGCCGGCCTGGATATCTTCGGACACGCGGTGGGCGCGGCTCATATCGGAGGTGAAAACGGCGGCGGCGAGACCATAGATCGTATCGTTGGCGAGCCGGACGGCTTCTTCTTCCGTATCGAACGGGATGACCGTGAGGATAGGTCCAAAAATCTCCTGACGCGCCAGTGAGGCGTCGTTGGAGGGGGCGATGAAGACGCCGGGCGAGACATAAAAGCCCCCGGTTTCCGCCATGACGCGCTCGCCACCGAAGGCTCGCTTTGCGCCCTCGCGCAAACCGGCATCGACCATGCCAAGCACCTTGCCGAGATGGGCATCCTCGATCAGCGCACCGATCTGGGTGCTTGGGTCGAGCGGGTGGGCCAGCGTAATCTCGCGGTCGGTCACATCCTTGATCTTGGCAACCAGAGCATCGACGACGCTACGCTCGGCGAGCAGCCGTGTCGAGGCATGGCAGGTTTCACCGGAATTGTAGAAGCAACCCCAGGCCGCGGCGGATGCGGCTGCGTCGAGATTGGCGTCAGCAAAGACGACCAGCGGCGATTTGCCGCCGAGCTCCAGCGCCACGCGCTTGAGATTGGTCTGGGCCGCATAACCCATGATCAGCTTGCCGACCTCGGTCGAGCCGGTGAATGCGATCATGTCGACATCCATGTGCAGAGCAAGTGCCTTGCCGACTTCCTCGCCGTAACCCGTAACGACGTTGAAGACACCGTCAGGCAGACCGGCCTCAGTCGCGAGCTCGGCGAGACGGATCGCCGTCAACGACGATTGTTCGGCCGGCTTCAGCACTATGGAATTGCCGGCGGCAATTGCCGGGCCGAGCTTCCAGGTCTCGATGATCATCGGATAGTTCCACGGCGTGATCGCGCCGATGACGCCGAGCGGTACCTTGCGGACCAGCGCCCGGTCGTTCGGGCCGGTCGGTGCGACCTCGTCATAGAGTTTGTCGCACGTCTCCGCGTAATACTGGATGCAGTCGGCGGCCAGGCGGGCGTCGACGTTGAGTGACGCCATGACCGGCTTGCCGGTGTCGATGGTCTCCAGCAGCGCCAGTTCATCGGCGTTCGTCCGGATCAATTCGGCCCAGCGGACCATGATCTTCTTTTTCTCGCTCGGATCCTTCCTGCGCCAGATGCCGGTGGCGAAGGCCTTGCGGGCGGAGGCGACAGCGCGGTCGACATCGGCCTGGCCGCCGCGAGCGATCTCGGCACCGGGCTTGCCATCCATTGGGCGGATGCGGGTGAAGGTCAGGCCGGTCTCGGCGCGGGTAAGTTTGCCGTCGATATAGATGCCGCCCTTCGGCGTCGTCTCGGCAAGCGCCTTTTCCCAATAGGCACGGGTATATTCGGTGGTCATCGGATTATCCTTTCAGAGCCATGATCGCGGATGCGAAATTGTCGATGTCAGCCTCCGTCACCTCGCGGATGGTCGAGTGCCGCATCGGCTGATTTTCCGGCGCGCGCATCTCGTTGGCGAGGTCGGCGGCATAGAAGGGGGCAAATGCTGCAGGGAGCGTGCGGGCAATGCCGCAGGCGTCCATCAGCCGACTGATGAAGGCCGGAATTTCCGAGGTAGTTGCGAGGCCGAGCGCTGCAGCGGCAGCCTTCAAGTCGTCCGTATTTGCTTCGACGAGCCAGGGCAGCGAGCTTTCGAAGCCGAGCGCGGTCGCGAGACCGTGATGGATCGGCGCCAGGCCGGCCATGGCGTGGGAAATATTATGGGCAACGGCCGTGCCGCAATTGTCGATCGCGACGCCGCCATAGCAGGAGCCGAGCAGAACTTTTCCACGCGCCTCGAGATCGTCGGGCTGCTTCACCGCCTTTTCGAGATTTGCGGCAATTAGTCGCAGCGCTTCATGACCGAAGAGCTTGCTGGCGGCATGGGCATTGCGGTTGGTCGAGGCCTCGAAAGCATGAATGAGGGCGTCCATGCCGCACCAGGCGGTCATGTTGGCCGGCAGCGAAACCGTCAGCGCCGGATCGAGGATCACGAGATTCGCCTTGGTTTCCGCGCCCCAGATCCAGAGCTTTTTGCCCTCCGGGCCGGCGAAGATATTGGTTGCCGAAGTCTCGGAACCGGTACCGGCCGTGGTCGGCACCATGATCTTGTTGAGTGGGTTGTTTGGCAGCGGATTGGCGGCCAGCGCGTAATGCATCGGATCCTCGCCGGAAGCTGCCGCACACGCAGCAATCTTGGCGATATCGAGGGCAGAACCGCCGCCGATGCCGATCACCAGGCTTTTGCCCTCGGCAGTCGCGCTGGCCTTCTGCACATGGCTGAGCTTTGGCTCGCCGGCGAAATCGGAGAAAATTTCCGCGGCAATGCCTTCGGCCGCCAGTTTGGAAACGACCTTTTCGCCGAGGCCGGAATTGGCGAGGAAGCTGTCCATGACGATGGCCGCCTTGCCGTTTGTCGCAAGCGGCTTGGCGTGGGCGGCGATATTGTCGAATTCATGCGCCCCGAACCTGATGTCGGGAATCGCGGATAGGGAAAAGCTCATGCATGTCTCCGGGAGGAGCGCCGGGGATGGAAGAGGCGGCGCGAATTCCGTGAGAAGCTAGCTTGTTCGTGGCGCCATTTCCGGCGCTGTTTGCGACATCAAAGCCGGGATAAATGGAGTAAAAAAGCAAGGCCCCGACGGCTCGATTCCGGCGGAGGCCTTGCTGAATTAAGATAGAACGAAGCGGTCAGGCGGCGATCGAAGAGAGGCCGCCAAGGTCGGCGATCAGTTGCGCAATGCGCGTCTTGGCTTCGTCGCTCTTGGCAGATTCGAGATCGGCCTTGGCCTGATCGACGCGCCTGGCCAGCGCATCCTTCCTGAAATCCGAGACGGCCGTTGCCGACTCGGCAAGAACCGTGCAACCCGACGGCAGGATATCGGCGAAGCCGCCGAACACCACGTATTTCTGGCTCTGGCCCGAGGCTTCCTTGACCGTCAGCACGCCGGGGCGGATCGTGGTCATCGTCGGCGCATGATTGKCCATAACCGTCATCTCGCCTTCCGAACCCGGAATGACGACTTCCGTCACGGCGGCCGACAACAGCAGCCGCTCCGGCGAGACGAGTTCAAAGTTGAAGCTATCAGCCATGTCTGTCACTCTTTCCTGAGGGGAAAAGACGCCGCGTGGGCGCCTCTCGGCCTGTCATCAAGCGGCTTCGGCCAGCTTCTTGCCCTTTTCGATGGCTTCCTCGATGGTGCCGACCATATAGAAGGCCGCTTCCGGCAGGTGGTCGTATTCGCCGTTGACCAGACCCTTGAAGCCCTTGATCGTGTCTTCGAGCGCAACCAGCTTGCCGGGCGAACCGGTGAAGACTTCGGCGACGAAGAACGGCTGCGACAGGAAGCGTTCGACCTTGCGCGCGCGCGCGACGGTCAGCTTGTCTTCTTCCGACAGTTCGTCCATGCCCAGGATGGCGATGATGTCCTGCAGCGACTTATAACGCTGCAGCGTCGTCTGTACCTTGCGGGCGATTTCATAGTGCTCTTCGCCGACGACCATCGGGTCGAGCATGCGGGAGGTCGAGTCGAGCGGGTCGACGGCCGGGTAGATGCCTTTTTCAGCGATCGAGCGCGACAGAACGGTCGTCGCGTCCAAGTGGGCGAACGACGTAGCCGGGGCCGGGTCGGTCAAGTCGTCAGCGGGCACGTAGATGGCCTGCACCGAGGTGATCGAGCCCTTGGTCGTGGTGGTGATGCGTTCCTGCATCTGGCCCATGTCGGTGGCGAGCGTCGGCTGATAACCGACGGCCGAAGGAATACGGCCGAGCAGAGCCGACACTTCCGAGCCAGCCTGGGTGAAGCGGAAGATGTTGTCGACGAAGAACAGCACGTCCTGGCCCTTGTCGCGGAAATCCTCGGCGACGGTCAGGCCGGTCAGCGCGACGCGGGCGCGGGCGCCCGGCGGCTCGTTCATCTGGCCGTAAACCAGCGCAGCCTTGGAGCCTTCGCCGCCGCCATGTTTGTTGACGCCCGATTCGATCATTTCGTGATAGAGGTCGTTGCCTTCGCGGGTGCGCTCGCCGACACCGGCGAACACCGAGTAACCGCCATGCGCCTTGGCGACGTTGTTGATCAGTTCCATGATCAGAACGGTCTTGCCAACGCCGGCGCCGCCGAACAGGCCGATCTTACCGCCGCGGGCGTAAGGGGCCAGCAGGTCGACGACCTTGATGCCGGTGACGAGAATCTGGGCTTCCGTGGACTGCTCGACATAGGCCGGAGCGTCCTGGTGGATGCCGCGCTTGTAGGGCGTGTTGAGCGGACCGGCTTCATCGACTGGTTCGCCGATGACGTTCATGATGCGGCCGAGCGTTTCGGCACCGACTGGCACCATGATCGGAGCGCCGGTGTCGGTGACGGACTGGCCGCGCACCAGACCTTCGGTCGAGTCCATGGCGATGGTGCGAACGGTGTTCTCGCCCAGGTGCTGGGCGACTTCGAGAACCAGGCGGTTGCCGAGATTGCTGGTTTCGAGCGCGTTCAGGATCGCCGGCAGATTGCCGCCTTCGAACGACACGTCGACAACGGCGCCGATGACCTGGGTCACCTTGCCAACGGATCCTGCTGCATCAGCCATGATAATTCCTCTTTCTTACCGTCAGAGCGCCTCAGCGCCCGAAATGATTTCAATCAGTTCCTTGGTGATCTGAGCCTGACGCTGGCGGTTGTAATTGAGCGTCAGCTTGTTGATCATGTCACCGGCATTGCGCGTAGCATTGTCCATGGCGCTCATCTTGGCGCCCATTTCACCGGCAACGTTTTCAAGGAGTGCGCGGAAGACCTGCACCGAGATATTGCGCGGGATGAGATCGCCAAGGATCGCGCCCGCGTCGGGCTCGTATTCGTAGACTGAGGTTGCGCCATTCTGCTGCGACACACCCTCTTCCACTGGAGCGGCAGCAGGGATCAGTTGCAGCGCGGTCGGCACCTGCGAGATCACCGACTTGAACTCGGAATAGAACAGCGTGCAGACGTCGAATTCGCCCTTTTCGAACAGGGCAATCACCTTGCGGCCGATCGCTTCCGCATTGTCGTAGCCGATCTTCTTGACCTCGCGCAGATCGACGCGATCGATGATCAGGCTGGCGAATTCGCGGCGCAGGATATCGAAACCCTTTTTGCCGACGCAGATGATCTTGACCGTCTTGCCGGCTGCGAGCAGGCGGCGGGCATGATCGCGCGCGAAACGCGCGATCTGCGAGTTGAAACCGCCGCACAGACCGCGTTCGGCCGTGCAGACGATGAGAAGATGAACTTGGTCGCGGCCTGTGCCCGTCATCAGTGCAGGCGCATCGCTCTGGCCGCCAGTCGCTTGCGCGATATTGGCGAGAACGGCGCTCATGCGCTGCGAGTAGGGCCGCGCGGCTTCCGCGGCTTCCTGGGCACGCCGAAGCTTCGCCGCGGCGACCATCTTCATCGCCTTGGTGATCTTCTGCGTCGCCTTGACGGAGGCGATCCGGTTCTTCAGATCCTTAAGCGAAGGCATCCGTTTTCGTCCTCAATCTGCCGATCAGGCGAAGGTCTTGGAGAAGCTGTCGAGAGCGGCCTTCAGCTTGCTGCGGGTGTCGTCGGTGATCTGCTTGTCGGTGCGGATCGCATCGAGAACGGCCTTACCTTCGGAACGCATGTAAGCGAGGAAGGCGTGTTCGAACTTGCCGACCTGGGCGACAGCGATCTTGTCGAGATAGCCGTTGACGCCGGCGAAGATCACCACAACCTGCTCTTCCGTCTTGAGCGGCGAGAACTGCGGCTGCTTGAGCAGTTCCGTCAGGCGGGCGCCGCGGTTCAGCAGGCGCTGGGTGGCGGCGTCGAGGTCCGAACCGAACTGGGCGAAGGCGGCCATTTCGCGATACTGGGCGAGTTCGCCCTTGATCGAGCCGGCAACCTGCTTCATCGCCTTGACCTGGGCCGACGAGCCGACGCGCGACACCGAAAGGCCGACGTTCACGGCCGGGCGGATGCCCTGATAGAACAGGTCGGTTTCGAGGAAGATCTGGCCATCGGTGATCGAGATGACGTTGGTCGGAATGAAGGCCGACACGTCGTTGCCCTGAGTTTCGATGACGGGAAGAGCGGTCAGCGAGCCGGCACCCTTGTCGTCATTGAGCTTGGCAGCACGCTCGAGCAGGCGCGAATGCAGGTAGAAGACGTCGCCCGGATAGGCTTCGCGGCCCGGCGGGCGGCGCAGCAGTAGCGACATCTGGCGATAGGAGACGGCCTGCTTGGAAAGATCGTCATAGCCGATCAGGGCATGCTTGCCGTTGTCGCGGAAATATTCGCCCATGGTGCAGCCGGCGAAAGGCGCCAGATACTGCATCGGGGCCGGGTCGGACGCCGTGGCGGCAACGATGATCGAGTACTGCAGCGCACCGCGCTCTTCGAGCACCTTGACGAACTGAGCGACAGTCGAACGCTTCTGGCCGATAGCGACATAGACGCAGTAGAGCTTGTCGTTCTCCGGGCCGTTGTCGTGGATCGCCTTCTGGTTCAGGATCGTGTCGAGAATAATCGCGGTCTTGCCGGTCTGGCGGTCGCCGATGACGAGCTCGCGCTGGCCGCGGCCAACCGGGATAAGAGCGTCGATGGCCTTGAGGCCGGTCGACATCGGCTCATGCACCGACTTGCGCGGAATGATGCCGGGGGCCTTGACGTCGACGCGGCGACGTTCGGTAGAATTGATCGGGCCTTTGCCGTCGATCGGGTTGCCGAGCGCGTCGACGACGCGGCCGAGCAGTTCCGGACCGACCGGAACGTCAACGATTGCGCCGGTGCGCTTGACGGTGTCGCCTTCCTTGATGTCGCGGTCGCTACCGAAGATAACCACGCCGACATTGTCGGATTCGAGGTTCAGCGCCATGCCGCGAATGCCGCCGGGGAATTCGACCATCTCACCGGCCTGGACATTGTCGAGGCCGTAGACACGAGCAATACCGTCGCCAACCGACAGAACCTGACCGACTTCGGAAACCTCGGCTTCCTTGCCGAAATTCTTGATCTGGTCTTTGAGAATTGCGGAAATTTCCGCGGCGCGGATATCCATCAGCCGACCTCTTTCAATGAAAGCTTAAGTGTAGAGAGTTTGGTGCGCAGGGAGGTGTCGATCTGGCGCGAACCCAGCCGGACGATCAAGCCGCCCAGGATCGAGGGGTCCACGGCGACATTGATCGCCACATCCTTGCCGGTGACGCCCTTGAGCGCCGCCTTCAATTCGGTTTCCTGCGCTGCTGTCAGCGCATGCGCCGAGGTGACCTCGGCCGAGACTTCGCCGCGATGGCGGGCATAGATTTCGCGGAATGAACGGATCATGCCGGGAATGGCAAACAGGCGGCGGTTACTGGCGGCCACCTTGATGAAATTGCCGGCGAGGCCGGAAATGCCTGCCCTGTCGAGGATCGCCGTGATCGCCTTGAGCTGTTCGTTCGAGCCGAAGACCGGACTCAGGACCAGTCGCTTCAGATCGTCGGATTCGTCGATCAGCGACTGGAAATTGTCGAGAGCAGTGGCGACTTCGGCGAGCGAATTGCTTTCGAGCGCCAATTCAAAAAGAGACGATGCATAACGCTCGGCCACGCCGGACACGGTTTGCGATGAGTCTGCCACGCGCTGGTTTTCCTCATTCCCTAATCAAGCTCGCCGCTGCGGTGCGGTGCAGCAGTAAGAGCCTGAACTTGTTGCATTATTTGCAGAATTCAATGGGCGCAAGGCCCATATCCCCCGATAGCTCGCTTGCCATCTAGCATAGCTCTCCCGGACTCGCAACACAGGATGTTACTGAATGTTACGGCGTTTTCGCGATTCTTAACAAAACCGCTCCGGCAAAGAATCCGTCGGCGAAATAATTTTCTATGCCCGCTTCAAAAAGCCCGATCACATCAGTGACGCGACATAGGTGAACATGATCCCGGCCGCAGCCGCTTCGACAAAGAGGGCGAGAATCGCGTAAATATAGTTACCGCGGTTGAAAGCGAGCGCGATCAGCCGGCCGATCGCGGCAAAGGCGAGTGCTGTGGCAAAAGCCAGGTTTATATAGAGCATCTTTTCGAACGGGGCGTCGCGGGCATGCGGGCTGCCGACCAGCAATATGCCGAGCACGCTGGCGCCCAGCGCGAAACCGCCGGCCGAACGGATGCTGGTGAAGCCGGCCACCGTGATGCCGTCGACGCCAATCACATAGCTCGAAATCCGCGGCGCGAACATCAGCACGATGCCGATCACGGCAATGGCGACATAGGTATAGAAGGCGAGTTGTGATTTCAGTTCTGTCGGTAGGCCAAAATCCATTTCCGGTGTGAACACTTCAAAGAAGTAATAAAAGAGTGCGCCGGCGAGGAAGACCTGCACCAGGAACAGCAGGATGTTGACCATGGTGGCGGAGCGGTCGGACATCAGCGAAATGATGCGGCCGAAGGCGGCAACGGCGAAGGCAAGGCCGAGCGCAGTATAAAAGGGTGGTTGATCGAACATCAGCGCGGTGACTGCGAGGCCGAGCAGAAAGCCGCCGGATGCTCGAAGTTCGCCGATGGCGCCGGGGCGGGTTTCACGGCTTGCAAGGCAGAGGACCTTGCCGGCGGTGGTTGGGAAAAGCAGCATGAAGAGGCCGATGAGGATCGCGACCGCGGCGGCAATAAAAGCTGCCTGAGCGCCGGGCGCCGTCGGATATTGCGGCCAGTCGAGCGAATCGAGCAGCGATTTCAGTGCGTCCATGGTTCCCCTCATGCCCCATCAACGCAATGATCTATGGCATATCCGCAGAAGCGTGGGAATCAGGGGGAGGGCGTCCGCGCGCAATAATTCTCGTATCAAGGTGCGGATATAACAAGGATTCTTGTGGTTGCGGGCAACGCCCGCGCTCATAGGAAGCTTTGTGGGTCGATGTCGATCTGCACCTGGATCGAGGCGCGTTCCTTCGGCCCCTTCTCGACCATGGTCCGGACAAAGCCCTGCATGTCGACGCCGCGCTTGCCATGCACGAGCAGCCTAAAACGATGGCGGCCGCGAACCAGCGCCAGCGGTGCCTCGGCCGGGCCAAGGACAGAGATGCCGGAAACATTCGGAGCTGCCTGCCTCAGGCCGCGGGCGTGGCCTTCCGACTCGTGGCGGGTGTCGGCTGAGACGATGATCGAGGCGAGGCGGCCGAAGGGGGGCATCAGCGCCCGTTCGCGTTCGGCGATCTCGCGTTCGTAGAAAGCTTCGGGGTCGCCGGAGACGATGGCCTGCATGACAGGATGCAGCGGCTGATAGGTCTGGATCAGGCCGTGGCTTTTCAGGCCCGAGCGACCGGCGCGGCCGGTGACCTGAGACAGAAGCTGGAAGGTTCGTTCAGCGGCGCGCGGGTCGCCGTTGGCGAGACCGAGATCGGCGTCGACAATGCCGACCAGTGTCATATTGGGGAAATTGTGACCCTTGGCGACAAGCTGGGTGCCGATGACGATGTCAGCCTCGCCCTTGGCGATGGCTTCGAGTTCGAGCCTCAGCCGCTTGACGCCGCCGACGAGGTCGGAGGAGAGAACGATGATGCGGCGATCGGGAAAAGTCTTTTCGACCTCTTCGGCGATCCGCTCGACGCCGGGGCCGCAGGAGGCGAGGTGGTCGAGCGTGCCGCATTCCGGGCAGGCCTCGGGCGATTTCTCTGCATGGCCGCAATGGTGGCATTGCAGCATGCCGCGAAAACGATGCTCGACCAGCCAGGCGGAGCAATTCGGACATTGGAAGCGGTGGCCGCAGACGCGGCAGAGCGTCAGCGGCGCATAGCCGCGACGATTGAGGAAAAGCAAAGCCTGTTCGCCGCGCTCGACGGTCTTCTCTATGCCTTTTATCATAACCGGCGAGAGGAAACCGCCGCGGGCCGGCGGATGTTTGCGCATATCGACGAGATGCAGGTCCGGCAAGGCCGCGCCGCCGAAGCGGCTGGCGAGATGGACCTTCTGATACCGGCCCTGGTCGGCGTTGACACGGCTTTCGATCGAGGGTGTCGCCGACACCAGCACGACCGGAAAATCGCCGATGCGGCCGCGCACCACTGCCATGTCGCGGGCATTGTAGAACACCCGGTCCTCCTGCTTGTAGGCCGGGTCGTGCTCCTCGTCGACGATGATCAGGCCGAGATTTTCGAAGGGTAGGAAGAGGGCGGAGCGGGCGCCAGCGACGACATGCACCTGGCCTTCGGTCGCCTGGCGCCAGACTTTTTCGCGCATGCGCGGCGACAGGTCGGAATGCCATTCAGCCGGCTTGGCGCCGAAGCGGTCCTGAAAGCGTTCGAGGAAGGCCGGGGTCAAAGCGATTTCCGGCAGCAGGATCAACACCTGCTTGCCTTGGCGCACGGTCTCGGCAATCGCCTCGAAATAGACCTCTGTCTTGCCAGAACCGGTGACGCCGTCGATCAGAGTGACATCGAATTTTTGCGCACGCACGGCGGCGATCAGGCAATCGGCCGCCTCGCGCTGGGTTTCCTCCAGTTTCGGCTCGGCATGGTCCGGGTCTGGCTCTGCGGTTACCGGCGGGGGTGGCAGGAAGATCTGTTCGAATACGCCATGCGCGGCCAAACCATCGACGACAGAGGCGGAGACGCCGGCGGCATGCGCGAGCCCCAGCCGCGTCCATGCCGGCGCTTCCTCGGCAAGCGCAATCACGCGCATCCGGGCAGGTGTCAGACGTTCCGGACGCATGTCGGTGAGGCGCAGGCCCTCGACCATCGGCTCGGGGTCGAAGGCAGTCGGCGCGCGCAGCGCCATACGTGCCACAAGGCCRGGCGGCGACAATGTATAGCTGGCTATCCAGTCCAGGAAGGTCTGCATATCGCCTGACAGCGGTGGGCAGTCGAAAACCACGGTGATCGGCTTCAGCTTCTTCGGGTCGACATTGTCGTTGCCTTCATTTTTCCAGACGACGCCGAACACCTGGCGGGGTCCGAGCGGCACCTGCACGATCGAGCCTTCCTCGACATGCACGCCGTCCGGCACGAGGTAGGAATAAGGTTTTGGAACGGGTAGCGGGACCATCACCGGCACGGCTTTTGCCGGTTTCGGCGGGTCGAACAAATCCAGCGAATCTTTTGCCATCGCCGGACCATGCACTTGCTTTTGGGCAAAGAAAACATCAAATACGGGGGAAAGCGCGAGACCCAGGGAGCGAACGACCATGAAATTTTTCGTCGACACCGCAGACATCAAGGAAATCAAGGAACTGAACGATCTGGGTATGCTGGATGGTGTGACCACCAACCCGTCGCTGATCCTCAAGTCGGGCCGCAAGATCCTCGAAGTCACCAAGGAAATCTGCGACATCGTCGAAGGCCCGGTCTCTTCCGAGGTCACCGCGATGGACTATGAGGGGATGATGAAGGAAGCGGCTGTCATCTCCAAGATCGCACCGAACATCTGCATCAAGCTGCCGCTGACCTTCGACGGCCTCAGGGCGTGCAAGGCGCTGACCTCCGAAGGCCACAAGACCAATGTCACGCTCTGCTTCTCGGCCAACCAGGCGCTGCTCGCCGCCAAGGCCGGCGCGACCTTCATCTCGCCTTTCGTCGGCCGTCTCGACGACACCGCCATCGACGGCATGGAGCTGATCCGCGAAATCCGCCAGATCTACGACAATTATGGCTATGAGACCGAAATCCTTGCCGCCTCCATCCGCACGGTCAATCACGTCAAGGAAGCCGCGCTGATCGGCGCTGACGTCTGCACCGTGCCGCCGGCAACGCTCAAGGCGCTGATCAAGCATCCGCTGACCGATAAGGGCCTCGAACAGTTCATCGCCGACTGGGCCAAGACCGGTCAGTCGATCGCCTGATTTTTCAAGGCAACGCATCCACTGAACCCGGGCGGCTCATTCCTGCCCGGGTTTTTGTTTGTCGTTTAGCCTGTTCCACCGGGAACAGCGGCGCTGCGTATTTGCTGCGACAAGAGCGTCAACGGGCCGTAACAAACGGTTCGAAAACGAAACCTAAAGACAACAAAATGTTTGGAGTGTTCCCTATGAAAAAGTTCGCTATCGCCGCCCTGGCCGCCGTCATCGCCACTGTTTCGCTGTCCGCCACTGCCGAAGCCGGCTGGCGCTACCGCCATCACGGCTGGCATGGCCGCGTGTTCTTCGCGCCGCGCATCGTCGTGCGCCCGGCCCGTTTCGTCGTCGTCCACGACTACTGCTTCACCAAGAAGGTGTGGGCTTATGACAATTGGGGCAATGCCCATCTGCGCCGCGTCCGGGTTTGCCGTTGATCGCTTGCCGATGGAGTGAGGCTCGCCGCTTCACATGCCCGAAAGCCCGGTTCCTTCAAGGACCGGGCTTTTCCGTCGTCAGCGCTTGACCTGGGCCTGGCGCATCCGCTTCTCGATATGCCTGAGAACCAGCGACAGGCCGATAGTCAGCACCAGGTAGACATAAGCGACCATGGAATAGGTCTCGAAATAGCGGAAAGAGGTGGCGACGGAAATCTTCGCCGCCTGGGTGATGTCGGCGACACCGAGCACGGAGACCAGCGAGGAATCCTTGACCATGGCGACGAAGTCATTCGACAGCGGCGGGAAGATCACCCGCAGTGCCTGCGGAAAAATGATCAGGCGGAAGCGCTGGAAGCGGGAGAGCCCGAGCGCCTTGGCCGCCTCGACCTGGCCCTTGTCGACAGACTGGATGCCGGCACGAAAAATTTCGGCGATGAAGGCGGAATAGGCAACCGTCAACGCGATGATGGCCCGCCACATCAGCGACACCTCACGCACGAGCAGCGTATCGAGCATTCCCGCCCGGATCAGCGGTGCCGCCAGACAATTATAGGCGGCTACCACGGCCGGCGCGCCGACAAAGGCGACGTAGAAGAGCAGGACCAGAACCGGGATGCCGCGGATCAACTCGATATAGAAGCGGGAGAATTGCCTGAGCGACTTGAGATCGGAAAGGCCGCAGAGCGCGACCGCCAGGCCAAGCGCCACGGCAAGGGTAAAGGCGATCAGCGTCACAAGGACGGTGACTTCCAACCCGGTGGAGACGGCTGCGAAAATCTCGCGATAGAGATCGCTGCCGGCGATCAGGACGGCGGTGCCGACCCCGATCACGACGAGGGCGACCAGCCAATATGGAAAGTCGCCCGCGTCGGCAGATTGTGATGATTGGGGCGCCGACATCGAGACGGCGTTGTCGGTCTATTGGCCCATCTTGTAATCGAGGAACCACTTCTTGTTCAGCTTGTCGAAGGTGCCGTCGGCCTTCAGCGAGGCGATCGCCGCATTGACAGGCTTCTCTAGATCGGAGCCCTTGGGGAAAATGAAGCCGAAATCCTCGCTGCCGAGCGGCCCGCCGATCAGCTTGAGGCTGCCACTGGAGGCATCGACATAGCCCTTGCCGGCCGTACCGTCCGTCAGCACGACATCAACGTCGCCGGATTTCAATGCCTGGACCGTGGCGCCGAAGGTTTCGAACAGCTTTATCCGCGGATTATGCTCATTGCCGTCGAGCACGCTATAGACGGCGGTGTAGAATGGCGTCGTGCCAGGTTGGGCGCCGACCAGGCCATCCTTGAAGGCGGCGAAGCTCTTGGCTTCGGTGAATCGCTTCTCATCGCCGCGCACCAGCATGAACTGTTCGGAGCGCATATAGGGATCGGAGAAATCGACCTTCTGCTTGCGCTCGTCCTTGATGGTGATGCCGTCCATGCCGATATTGTACTGGTTGTCGGAGACGGCCTGGATCATCGCATCCCACGACGTGTTCTGGTATTCCACCTTGAAATTCAACCGCTTGGCGATCTCGTCCATCGCGTCATATTCCCAGCCGACCTGCTTGTTGGTCTTGGGGTCGACGAATTGCAGCGGCGGATAGGCGTTCTCAGAGACCACGACCACCTTGCGGCCCTTGAGGTCCGGCAGATCGGCGGCATGCGCGGCAAAAGGCGCTGCGATAACGGCGGCGAGGCCGAGAAGGAACGAGCGACGGAACGTCATGACGAAGGGCTCCCGAGATTGTGGCGGTTCCATGTCATAAAGATGAAGGGGTCGGCTTGGCAAGCGGCAAAGCGGAGCCGTGAGGAGCAACAGTCGCCGGACTGGGAGGGAGAATTTGTCTCAATCGCGGAGGCGCTGCACCTTGTCGAAGAATTTCAGCAGCTGGGCGAGCTCGTGGCCGCGCTTGAGGATGCGGCCCTGGGTGTTGACGATCGAAAAAGCACCCTGCTTGGCGGCGAATTTGGGGTTCTTCTCGATCTGGTAGAGCGGCAGGTCGCCGGAGCGCTTGAAGACCGAGAACACAGCCTTCTCCTTGAAGAAATCGATGGCGTAGTCACGCCATTCGCCTTCGCCGACCATTCGGCCATAAATCCTCAGGATCTGGTTGAGTTCGAGGCGGTGGAAGGTGATCGGCGCCGGATCGCGGGCATCGCGATAGTCCTTGAGATCGACCACCTGGCCTGCGGTGGTCGCTCCACTGTGCTCGGTCTGATCCGTCATGTCGTCCCTTACACGATGTTTCGCTGCCATTGCCGCTGCGATTCACCGGCGCGCCAATGACGAATTGATGACAGTTTGCCTGAAGAGGTCCGAATTGCAAGACCGATTTGATCGGTAATGTTCGGACTTCTGCGTCACATTGTCATGTGGGCACGGTCATTGCGGATGTCGAGGGGCCGAGGCGGGATGAGCCGTGACACGGCGTCACTGCGCGCCGAGCGCCGCATAGTTTTCCAGTATGGCGGCGCCGTAGATGCGGCCGGGATTGCCGTCCTTGTCATGCGCCTGCAACAGGATGGCGCAGCCGTCCTGGCCCTTTTTGGAAATCAACGCCGACGGCAGCTTGATGGTCATCGCCTTGCCATCCCACATGCCGACTGTTTCGAGCTTGGTTACGGCATTTCGGTAGGTTATCTGCTTGCCGGTATTCTCGCCCTTGGAGATCTCCACCGTGGTTTGCTTCTTGAAATAGGCCATCACGACATCGGCCTTGCCGACGCCGGAGCCGACCGTAATCGTCATCTCATCCTTCGTCAGGTCGGCATCAACGTCGACGGGCATGCCGTCGCCGTTCTTGCCCATGCGTTTGAGGTCGGCGAGGATCACGTTGGGATTGGTGGACTTGGCATCGGTCACACCGTTGAGCACGATCTGCGGCGTGAAGACGTTGTTGTTGCCAAGCATCTTCGCATAGCCATATTGGCGGTCGGTGTTTTCCTTCTGGCCGAGTGTGTCCTCCCAGCCGAGATAGTTCCAGTAGTCGATGTGGTAGGAGATCGCCACGACATTGCCGTCGCCGGCGATCTTGAAGAAAGCGGCGTCAGCCTTGGGGCAGGAAGAGCAGCCCTGTGAGGTGAACAATTCGACGACGCCGACAGGATGCGACTCCTTGACCTCCTCGGCCATGCAAAGCCAAGCCGGCGCTACCGCGAACAGGCAGAGCACAAGAGTTGAATAGAGTGGAAGCCGCATGGAAGTCCCTAGGTCCCGGATAACGGCCGACAGATGCACGCAAGATTGCGCGAGCCATGGCCTGCAATGCTCCAGCTATAGCCCAAGACGGCTTCACACCTAAATCAAAATCCCTTGATGGAAACCGGCTCAAAATTTTTGAATTGCATCGGAACCATTTTTCTTGACATACGTTAATTGCATCGGGGTTTCTACAACTTTGACGCTTGGGCGAAAAATCGCACTTTCCGCGTCAAAATTTTCCCTTTAGACATTTTTCGACATGATTTGCACGGATGCGGAGGTTGCATATGAGTATTTTGGACGAAACGGACCGCAGCCTCCTTGCCCTTCTGCAGAAAAATGACAGGTTGTCGCTCGCAGAGATTGGGCAAGAGCTGAAATTGGCTCCGTCCACCGTCAATGACCGCATCAAGCGCCTCATCCGCAATGAGATCATTTCGGGTTTCCACGCAGCCGTGAATCCGGAAAAAGTCGGGCTCGATCTGCTCGCCTTCGTCTTTGTCGGTTGGAATGAGCCCGAGGTGGAAGAGGCTTTCCTGCAAAAGGTCGCCAGCAGCGGGGCCGTGCTCGAATGCCATCATGTCACCGGCGCATGGAACTACCTGCTCAAGGTGCGGCTGCGCAACACGCGCGAGCTCGAACGCTTCCTGGCGCAGGAATTGAAGGGCATCGAGGGGCTGATGCGCACCGAGACCCTGATCGTGCTGTCGTCAGCCAAGGAAGTTTCGACGCTGGACGTCTGACAATCGCGTCTACTGAGGGTTTAGCGCATGTCGCCTGAAAGCGGAAACCGGTTTCAGAATAACGACATGCGCAAAACAAAAGTTTGGAGCGCGGTTCTGATTCCATCAGAACGCAAAGCGCTCTAAAGACCAAGAGGGCCGGCGCTTTCGCATCCGGCCCTCTTATCTGTGTCTCGCGAAGTCTATCAATTCAAAGAAAAGTGATCTCGTCACCCAGCGGCGTGCGCCTGATTCGCTTGCCGKTCAGCGCGAAGACGGCGTTGGCGAGCGCCGGCATGACCGGTTGCGCCGCCGGCGTGCCACCGAGACCGGGCCGGACAGCGTTTTTCAGCAGTTTCACGTGGATCGCCGGGATTTCCATTCGCTGGCGAATTTCGCGGCCGGTGGCTTCCCTGAGCGCGCGGCGGATATCGGCTTCGATCACCGCGCGGCGGATGTTGTCATCGGCAAGCGGGCCGGCATCGACGGCGCAATGGACCGCATCGACACGGATGCCCGCATCCTCTTCGGAAACCTCGATCACTTGTGCAACCCAACTGCCGTTTGAGAAGGCGAAGGCAAAGCCGCGCGCCTTGCCGTCGGCCACGGGTTCCTGCCAGTTCGACATGCGCGCCACGGCGTCGATCAGCCGGGTCGCCACCGGGTAGGGCGACATCAGGCGGCGGCGCAGTTCGAGTGGATCGGTGCCACCGGCATAGGCGATTTCGTCGAGCGTGCTTTCCTGGATAAAGGCATTGTAGGAAAGATCCTGCATGTCATCACGCAGTCTCGATCCAACGATATCGCTCGCCTGATCTTCAGCCCAGGCGCTCGGAGTTTCAGTGCTTTGAACGGATGCGCCATAGTCCGTCTTGGCCAATGTCCAGAACACGCTATGCATGAAAAATACCTCGTCATCTCTTGTGTTGACAAAATATCGAAAAATGTCAGAATGTCAAACATGGAAGCAACCGAAACACTCGACAAGCGAAAAATAATTCTGGAAGCGGCCTTCAAGGTGTTCCTTGCCTATGGCTTCCGGCGCACCACCATGGCCGACATCGCCGATGCGGCCGGGATATCGCGGCCGGCGCTTTATCTCGAATTCAAGAACAAGGCCGATATCTATCGTGCCGGCTTCATGTCGATGCTGGAGCGTACCTTCCGCAATGTCGACCTGGCGCTTTCGGGTCCGGGAAGCCTCTGTCCGCGGCTGGTGGCGGCACTGACCGTCGGCGTCATCGATCCGATGCGCCGAGTGCAGCAATCGCCTCATGGGGCTGAACTGTTCGAGGTCAAGCAGGAACTCGCCGGCGATCTCGGCCAGGACTGGAATGACGTGCTCGAGCAGAATCTCGACCGGGCACTGGCAGCCGCGCAGGCGAACAGCGAAATCTTCCTCGAAGACCATCACGATCTCAAGCCTTGCGACCTCGCCCGGCTGATCGTCTCGGCCGTTGAAGGCATCAAGCGCCGCAAGAGCGACTGGCACGAAGCCGAGGCCGATATCGGCTGGCTGGTCGAACTTCTTATCCAGCCGCTGACCAAGCCGAACAAATCCGCGTCATGAATTCGCCGCAGCATTGACATTGAAGTGGTGCTGCGCCACCTCAATGCCAATCCCGTTGCTCGCGAGTTCTCCTGATGTCCGCACCCGAAGATTTCGACCCCAAGCCGCGCCGTGCAACCGTTGCCGTCGATGTCGGCGGCGTGATCGTCGGCGGTGGCGCGCCAGTCGTCGTACAGTCGATGACCAATACCGACACGGCCGATATCGATGCCACGGTGGCGCAGGTCGCAGCCCTCTCCCGCGCCGGTTCCGAGATCGTCCGCATCACCGTCGATCGCGACGAGAGCGCGGCCGCGGTGCCGAAAATCCGCGAGCGGCTGCTCCGACTCGGCATGGACGTGCCACTGATCGGCGACTTCCACTATATCGGCCACAAACTGCTCGCCGACCATCCGGCCTGCGCCGAGGCGCTGGCGAAATACCGTATCAATCCCGGCAATGTCGGCTTCAAGGACAAGAAGGACAAGCAGTTCGCCGACATCATCGAGATGGCGATCAGATACAACAAGCCGGTGCGGATCGGTGTCAACTGGGGCTCGCTCGACCAGGAACTGTTGACCGCACTGATGGACAAGAATGCGGCTGAAGGCTCGCCCTTGACGGCGCGGCAGGTGACGCGCGAAGCGATTGTGCAGTCGGCGCTTTTGTCGGCTGAACTCGCCGAAGAGATCGGCCTGCCACGCAACCGCATCATTCTGTCGGCCAAGGTGTCCCAGGTCCAGGACCTGATCGCCTGCTATTCCATGCTCGCCGAGCGCTCCAACCACGCGCTGCATCTCGGCCTCACCGAGGCCGGCATGGGCTCGAAGGGCATCGTCGCCTCCTCCGCGGCCATGGGCTATGTGCTGCAGCAGGGGATCGGCGACACGATCCGCGTATCGCTGACCCCGGAGCCGAATGGTGACCGGACGCGCGAAGTCGTGGTGGCCCAGGAACTGTTGCAGGTCATGGGCTTCCGCCAATTTCTGCCCGTCGTCGCCGCTTGTCCCGGCTGCGGCCGCACGACATCCACCGTGTTCCAGGAACTGGCGCAGAATATCGAGCGCGATCTCCGTAAGAACATGCCGGTCTGGCGTGAGAAATATCCGGGTGTCGAAGCGCTCAACGTCGCCGTCATGGGCTGCATCGTTAACGGCCCGGGCGAAAGCAAGCATGCCGATATCGGCATCTCGCTGCCCGGCACCGGCGAAATGCCGGCCGCCCCGGTGTTTATCGATGGCAAGAAGGCGCTGACGTTGCGCGGGCCGAAGATCGCTGAGGAATTCGAGGCGCTGGTGGTCGATTATATCGACAAGAGGTTCGGGCGCGGAGCGCAGGCGGCTGAGTAGCCGAGGCTCTGCAAAGGACGATTGACACACGCTTTTCGTAATGAGTTACTGCGTGCATGGTCTTGGATGATTTGATCGGTATAGGTCTCTATACGCCTGCGGAAGCGGGAAGGCTTGTTCATGTCACATCCGCGAAGATTTCCAGATGGCTTAAAGGGCACCGTGTGGATGGCCAGTTCTACCCGGCTCTCTGGAAATCAGAAGTGTCTCTCGGCGATAATAAACTTTATCTCGGTTTCCGGGACCTGATGGAGGTTCGCGTTGCAGCTGCTTTCATTCAAGCTGGGGTCTCTGCCATCAAGGTCCGCGCTGCCATCGGTTTAGCTCGAGATGTCATCGGCCGCGATCACCCCCTGTCCACACATCAATTTCGAACAGATGGACGCGAGATTTTTCTTCAGCTCGCACAAGAGGATGCTGACGGCCAAGAACAGCAGCGGTTGCTGAATCTGTTTCGCCGGCAATACGAGTTTAAAGGATTTCTCGATCCACTACTGAAGACCGTCGATTTTGGGCATGACGGCAGCCCTTTGGTCTGGTGGCCCGCGGGCCGCAGGCTCAATGTCGTCATCGATCCGGCCCGTTCATTTGGCCAACCAATCGATTCCATTTCCAGCGTTCCAACTTCTGTTCTCGCTGCGGCGGCGAAAATGCATGGCAATGTTCGCAAAGCTGCCCGGGACTATGACGTCAGCGAAACGTCTGTACGTCATGCGTTGGAGTTTGAAACATCGATGGAGCAGCGGTTGGCAGCGTGAAAGTGCTTTTCGATAATTGCACGTCTCCGATTCTTGCCGCCACTCTCCACGGATTCATACAGCATGAAGGACACTCGGCCACCCATATCAGGGATGTAACCGGCCTTCCAAGCGGTCGCCATTCCAGCGATATTGAATGGATTGATTTCCTCAGGCGATCGAACGACGTGTGGATATTTGTTTCCGGCGATGTTCGAATTTTGAGGAATCCCGCGGAACGGGCCGCTTTGCGGTCAGCCGGGCTTCACGGATCCATACTGGCGGCCGCCTACCAGAACACCCCGATGCATCAGGTCGCTTCTATCTTGATCTGGCGGTGGCCGGAAGTCGTCAAGATAATCGAGCTCATCGAGCCGCCTTCGATGCATGAAATTCCGATCAATAAAAACTCGAAACTCCGGCCTCTTCCTTTATAGGCGCTAAACCTATACTCCTGCCGTCAGCATCTTGACGCCGGCGAAGGCGAAGAAGGCGCCCATGCAGGCCTCGATATAGCGGCGCGCCTTGCGATAGCCTCTGACCACGGGCGAGGCGGAGAACATCAGCGCCATGGCATTGAGTGAAACGAGGCCGATCGTCAGGCAGCCGGCGACATAGACCGCCATGATGCTCGACGGCGCACCGGCCGGCAGGCCGAGCGATACCAGCGAAATCCAGATGAACACGGCCTTGGGATTGGTGAGATGCAAGGCGAGGCCCTTGAGGTAAAGCCGCCTCAGGCTCTCCGCATGCAGATCGGCGGCATTGCGCAGGGTGTCGTCGCGGGAAGCGGCGCGCTTGAAGGCCTTCCAGGCGAGATAGAGCAGGTAAAGCCCACCGGCTATCTTGATGACCACCAGCAGTTCCGCATAGGCCGACAACACCGCCGCCAATCCAATGGTGGAGAGCGTTGCCCAGCAGAGAGAACCCGTCATCACGCCGGTGGCAAAGGCCATGCCGGCATTGCGGCCCTTGTTCATCGACGTGTTGATCAGCGCCAGAACGGCCGGGCCAGGGCTGACGACGGCGATGAAATAGGCCGACCAGGCGACGGCGAGGTATGGCAGGTAGTGATGGAGGTTCATAATCTAGGTCCGGATTGGCAATTCCGAATATACGCCTGCCGGGATTCGTTGAAAAACGATTAGAATTGGCGCGTCCATAAGCGAAGTTGATGCGAGGCCCGTTCATAGCGCACCGATAGGTCTCGGCATCCGTGGAAAATCACGCTCGATCTGCCGTCACGGCACGAATTCGACCAATGTGTGGTCCTCGCCCTCGAGCTCCTTATCCATGATCACGGCAATCCTCGTCCAGTCGCCGCCGGCAAGGCCGGCTCCAATCTTGGGATAGCCGATGCGCAAGCCGGAAAACCTGCTTCGTACTGTCTGCATCACCCCTCGGATGGCGTCGTAATCAGCTCTGACGCCTTTGCCTTTGTAATCGAACTGTGTGTAGCCATTGACGACGACGAGACGGCGGCCATCGATATCGACCTCTGCGGTAGAAACCGTACCCAGCTTGTCGCGGGCGCCGGGCTCAGTGGTGCGATCTGCTGCGTAGGCCTGGGGGAATTGTTGCTTGATGGCCAAGGCAATGCCTTTGCCCATGACGCATTGGCAATTGCAGCCATGGATGATGACATCGAATTCACCATCCCGCGCAAGCCGGATCAAATCGCCGCGGATGGATTTCATCGTTTGCCCCTCCAGGAAGCCGAAATGAAAAACGCCGGGCATCTCATACCCGGCGTTTTATCTCAGGATTTACGTCCGCTTAGGCGGCCAGATCGCGCAGCACCGTCTGCAGGATGCCGCCATTATGGAAGTAGTCGATCTCGTCCAGCGTATCGATGCGGCAGATGATCGGGATGTCCTTCACGGAACCATCGCCATAGGTCACCTTGGCGACCGTCTTCTGGCGCGGCTTGATTTCAGCGAGGCCTTCGATCGTCACCAGTTCGTCGCCCTTGAGGCCGAGCGAGGCCCATGTCGTGCCTTCCTCAAAGACGAAGGGGACGATGCCCATGCCGACCAGGTTGGAGCGATGGATGCGCTCGAAGGACTGGGCGACGACGGCGCGGACGCCGAGCAGGTTGGTGCCCTTGGCCGCCCAGTCGCGCGACGAGCCGTTGCCATATTCGACGCCGGCAAAGATCACCAGCGGCACGCCCTCGGCCTTGTACTTCATCGCGGCGTCGTAGATCGACATCTCTTCCTTGGTCGGATAGTGGATCGTGTAGCCACCTTCCTTGCCGTTCGGGCCGAGCATGTGATTGCGGATGCGGATATTGGCGAAGGTGCCGCGCATCATCACTTCATGATTGCCGCGACGCGTGCCGTACTGGTTGAAGTCAGCCACCGGGACGCCGTGGTCGATGAGGTAGGTGCCAGCCGGAGAGGCGGCCTTAATCGAACCGGCCGGAGAGATGTGGTCGGTGGTGATCTTGTCGCCGAACAGGCCGAGCACGCGCGCGCCCTTGATGTCGGTGACGCCGCTGGCCGTCTTGGTCATGCCGACGAAATAGGGCGGGTTCTGCACATAGGTCGACTGGTCGTCCCAGGCATAGGTGTCGCCGGCCGGAATCTGCACGGATTGCCAGTTAGCATCACCCTTGAACACGTCTGCATATTTCGCCGCGTAGAGTTCGCGGGTGACGTATTTCATGATGAATTCCTGGATCTCCTTCGTGGAGGGCCAGATATCCTTCAGGTAGACCGGCTGGCCGGACTGGTCCTCGCCGATCGGCTCCTGGGTCAGGTCCTTCTGCACTGAGCCGGCGAGCGCGTAAGCGACGACGAGTGGCGGGGAAGCCAGGTAGTTGGCCTGCACATCGGGCGACACGCGGCCTTCGAAGTTGCGGTTGCCGGAGAGGACGCCCGCGGCGATCAGGCCCTTGTCGTTGATCGTCTTGGAAATCGGCGCCGGCAGCGGACCGGAATTGCCGATACAGGTGGTGCAGCCGAAGCCAACGAGGTTGAAGCCGAGCGCATCAAGGTCCTTCTGCAGGCCGGACTTGTCGAGATATTCGGCGACCACCTGCGATCCCGGCGCCAGCGAGGTCTTGACCCAAGGCTTGGATTTCAGGCCCTTGGCGACAGCGTTGCGGGCGAGCAGGCCGGCGGCGATCAACACGGACGGGTTGGAGGTGTTGGTGCAGGAGGTGATGGCAGCGATCGCGACATCACCATGGCCGAGGTCGAAATCCGTGCCCTCAACCGGATAGCGCATGGCGATCTGGCCGGGCTTCTTGTAATCGCCTTCGAGCGCGGTCGCGAAGTTCGGCGCAATGGTTTCGAGCGACAGGCGACCTTCCGGACGCTTCGGGCCGGCCATAGACGGCACGACTTCGCCGAGATCGAGTTCCAGCGTGTCGGTGAAGACAAGGTCGGAGCCATCGCCGGTACGCCACATGTCCTGCGCCTTGGAATAGGCCTCGACCAGCGCGATGCGGTCGGTTTCGCGGCCGGACATGGTCAGGTAGTTGATGGTCTCGGCATCGACAGGGAAGAAGCCGCAGGTGGCGCCGTATTCCGGACCCATATTGCCGATCGTGGCGCGGTCGGCCAGCGACATGTTGTCGAGACCGGGGCCGAAAAATTCGACGAACTTGGAGACGACGCCCTTCTTGCGCAGCATCTGCACAACGGTGAGCACGAGATCGGTAGCGGTGCAGCCTTCCTTGAGCTTGCCGGTCAGCTTGAAGCCGATCACTTCCGGCAGCAGCATGGAGACGGGCTGGCCGAGCATGGCGGCCTCGGCCTCGATGCCGCCGACGCCCCAGCCGAGCACACCGAGGCCGTTGATCATCGTGGTGTGCGAATCGGTGCCAACGCAGGTGTCAGGATAAGCAACCGTCTCGCCGTCCTCGTCCTTGGTCCAGACGGTCTGGCCGAGATATTCGAGATTGACCTGATGACAGATGCCGGTGCCGGGCGGCACGACACGGAAATTCTTGAACGCCTGCTGGCCCCATTTGAGGAAGCGGTAACGCTCGCCGTTGCGCTGGTATTCGAGCTCGACATTCCTGGCAAAGGCCTGCGGCGTGCCGAATTCGTCGACGATGACGGAATGGTCGATGACGAGGTCGACCGGAACGAGCGGGTTGATCTTTTCAGCATCGCCGCCGAGCGCCTTGATGCCATCACGCATGGCGGCGAGATCGACGACGGCGGGAACGCCGGTGAAGTCCTGCATCAGTACGCGGGCAGGGCGATAGGCGATTTCGTATTCGGTCAGGCCTTTGTTAACCAGCCATTCGGCCACGGCCTTGATGTCGTCCTTGGTGACGGAACGGTCATCCTCGTTGCGGAGCAGATTCTCCAGCAACACCTTCATGGAATAGGGAAGCTTGGAAATACCGGTCAGTCCGTTGGCTTCCGCCTTTGGCAGGCTGTAATAGACATAGTTCTTGCCGTTCACGGTGAGGGTGGAACGGCAATTGAAACTATCAAGAGATTGAGACATAGGTGGACCCGTTTCGTCTGATCGTCTGAACTGACGTGCGAACGCCCGGCGCGAATACGCCTATGGGATGCGGGTGCAACCATTTCCGCTGTCCGCACGTAGAATTGCCTGCGGCAATTCCAAGTTCGGCGCTTGGATGATATTCACGCCGGCTGCTGGCGCGATTGCAGAACCTATAGATAATTTCTAAACAAGGTTCCATACGTACAAAGGCCTAGGAAGACATTTTTTTGCACTGCGGCGAGGGCCGCGCGGAGGTCCGGTTGCTGCGTTTGGAAATCCGCGATCTCGCGGCGTTGCGGGGCGAGGAGCGGATATTTTCCGCTGTCACGTTTTCGCTTTCGGCCGGCGACGCGCTGGTCGTCACCGGGCGCAACGGCTCGGGAAAATCGACGCTGATCCGGACGATTGCCGGCCTGCTGCCGAAGGATTCGGGGGCGGTCGAGGTCAGCTTGAACGGTGAAAAAATCCCGCGGGCGGCGGAAACATGCCATTATCTCGGCCATCGCAATGCCATGAAGCGGGAATTGTCGGTCGAGGAGAACCTGGTTTTCTGGAAGCGATTCCTCGGTGACTTCGAGGGTGGTGTCGGCATGGAGCCGGAGGCGGCGGCCGAGGCGCTGGGGCTGGCCACGATCCTGCATCTGCCCTTCGGTTATCTCTCCGCCGGCCAGCAGCGACGCATGGCGATGGCAAAATTGCTGACCGCCTGGCGGCCGATTTGGCTATTGGACGAGCCGACGGCTGCACTGGATGTGCAGTCGGAGGAGATTTTTGCGGGGCTGATGCGGGCGCATCGGGAAAAGGGTGGAATTGTGATTGCGGCGACGCATCAGGAATTGGGGCTGGAGGGGGCCAAGGGGCTGGTGATGAAGGGGTTCGAGTATGGGGAGAGTGTGTATTGATTTCCTCCGCTTCGGCCTGGGTCTACCCCCCTCTGTCCTGCCGGACATCTCCCCCACAAATGATGGGGCTATCGCATATGGCGAAAGACCCTCTCTGTCCTGCCGGCCATCTCCCCCACAAGGGGGGAGAGGACTCGCGGCACTCGCCCTGCCTCAATTGGGGCACAGCGGAGCCGCGGGTTAAGCCCCTCCCCCTTGTGGGGAGGGGTTGGGGAGGGGTTTTCACATCATCTGCGACTGCTCTGCTACAAGAAGGGAGGGCGACACGCGTCGCCTCAACCACTCTCCCCCCTTGTGGGGGAGATRCCCGGCAGGGCAGAGGGGGGTGCCGCCAAGCACTCCGCGGTCTCGCATGATCTCCCTCTTCATCCGCGACCTCAAACTCGGTTTTCGCGCCGGCGGCGGTGTTCTGACCGGCGTGCTGTTCTTCATGACCATCGTCGCCGTCATCCCCTTCGGGGTCGGACCCGATCTCAATCTTCTCTCCCGCATCGGCCCGGCCATCCTCTGGGTCGGCGCTCTGCTTGCTTCACTGCTCGGTCTCGACCGTCTGTTCCAGGCCGAGCGCGAGGACGGGTCGCTCGACCTCTTGATGATGCAGGAAACACCGCTACCCTTCATCGTCTTCATCAAATGCCTGGCGCACTGGGTCTCCGCAGTGCTGCCGCTGGTGATCGCCTCGCCGTTGCTCAGCCTGTTCATGAACCTGAATGAGATGGCGATCGGCGCTTTGGCGCTGACACTGTTCGCCGGCTCGCCGGCGATAACCTTCATTGGTGCGGCGGGCGCTGCGGTGGCCGTGGCGTTACCGCGTGGCGGGCTGATCGTTTCAATCCTCATCCTGCCGCTGACCGTTCCGGTCCTGATTTTCGGTGTCTCAGCCACTTATGCGGCGGTCGAGGAGCCGGCGCCGTTTCTGCCACCCTTCCTGGCCTTGGTGGCGCTCAGCCTGTTCTTTGCGGTGATTGGCCCGATCGCCGCGGCCTTCGCGCTGCGCGCCTCATCCGAATGACGCCAATGTGAGGCCCCATTGACCCGGATCAATTGCAGCCTTCGGCCAAACAAGATAAGAGAGCGGGCATGACCGAAACCACCGTCGCGCCTTCGAAACTGACCTCGCTTGCCAATCCGACGCGGTTCATCGCGGTGGCCGGAAAAGCCCTGCCCTGGCTCGCAGGATTGACGGTTCTTTGTTTCATCGTTGGCGTCTATTTGAGCTTCTCGACCGAGGGTGACTATCAGCAGGGTGAGACGGTTCGGATCATGTATATCCACGTGCCGTCGGCCTGGCTGTCGATGATGTGCTACACGATCATGGCGGTCGCGGCGCTCGGCACATTGGTCTGGCGGCATCCGCTGGCCGATGTCGCGGCCAAGACCGCAGCGCCCATCGGCGCTGCTTTCACCTTCCTGGCACTGGTTACCGGTTCGCTCTGGGGCAAGCCGATGTGGGGCACCTGGTGGGTGTGGGATGCGCGGCTGACCTCGGTGTTCATTCTGTTCCTGATGTATCTCGGCCTCATCGCCTTCAATCGGGCGATGGACGATCCGGGTCGGGCCGCGCGTGTCAGCGCGGTGATGATCCTCGTTGGCTTCGTGAACATCCCGATCATCAAGTTTTCGGTCGATTGGTGGAACACGCTGCACCAGCCGGAAAGCGTCTTCCGCCTTGATGGCCCGACGATCGATCCGGAATTTCTCAGGCCGCTGCTGATCATGGCCGTGGCCTATACGCTGCTGTTCTTCACCCTGCATCTGATGGCGATGCGCAATGAAATCTGGCGCCGCCGGATTGCCGTGATGCGCCGCAACGCCGCCCGCGCCGCGCAGGCCGGAGGCGAGGCGCGATGAGCCATGCATTTTACGTCTATTCCGCCTGGGGAATTTCCGCCGTGGTGCTGGCGATCACGATCGGGGTGATCCTCATTGATAGCAGCCGCCTGCAGCGCGAGCTGAAGCGGCTTGAGGCACAGGGCATCCGCCGTCGTTCGGCGGAGCCGGCGGCTGGGGAGCGGACGTGAATTCTCAGATACCGGAAACCACGGCTGAGAAGCCAGCTCAGCCTTCCCGACTCCGCCGCATCGTCGTGGCGCTGATTCCTTTGGTGGTGTTCGTCGGACTGGCGGCGATTTTCCTGACGCAATTGCTTTCGGGCAAGGACATTTCCGCTTTGCCCTCCGCCCTCATCGGCAGGCCGGCGCCGGACCTCAAACTTGCGGCTCTCGATGGCGCCATCTCCGACGGAAAGCCTGTGCTGGCTCTGACCACGGCCGCGATCAAGGGCAAGCTGACGCTCGTCAACGTCTGGGCCTCCTGGTGCATACCCTGCCGCGAGGAACATCCTGTCATTCTCGGCCTGTCGCGCGACGACCGGCTCAACATCGTCGGCATCAATTATAAGGATCGGCCCGATGCCGCGCTCGGCTTCCTCGGCGAACTCGGCAATCCGTTCAAGGCAATCGGCGTCGATCCAAAGGGTGCCGCGGCGATCGACTGGGGTGTCTATGGCGTGCCCGAATCCTTCCTTGTCAGCCCTTCGGGTGTGATCCTCTACAAGCATGTCGGGCCGTTCGACGACAATTCCGTGCAGAACGAATTGCTGCCGGAAGTGGAGAAGGCGCTGGGCAAGGCTAAGAGCTGATAGCCGCATCGGCTTGACTTTTGTTGGTATCAATCTATGATACGTTCAGCATGAGCTTGGAATGATCCGGTCTTATAAGGACAAGCTGACCGAATCTATCGCCAACGGATCAGTGAAAAAGGGATTTCCGTCCGACCTTGTGCGGCGCGCGCAACAGCTCGTGACCTTATTGCGAATTGCTGAGGATCTAAGCGATCTGCGATCGCCACCTGGTAATCGCCTGGAAAAGTTATCCGGTGATCGTGAAGGCCAGCATTCAATCCGCATCAATAAGCAATGGCGCATTTGCTTTGTGTGGACTGAGGCTGGGCCTGATCAAGTTGAGATCGTGGATTATCATTGAGGTGTTCTCGTCATGAAAACTACAACGCTAGGCGACATGTTGCCGCCCATTCATCCGGGGGAAATCTTGAGGGAGATCTATCTCGAACCGCTTGAAATGACGCCTTATGCGCTTGCCAAGAAGCTGAAAGTTCCTCGCACGCGTATCGAAAGGATTGTCGCGGAAAAGATCGGCATTACCGCCGACACGGCTCTTCGTCTCGGCAGATTCTTCAGGACGACGCCACAGTTCTGGCTCAATATGCAGGCGAGCTATGACATCAAGATGGCCGAGGCGGCGTTGAAGGATCAGTTGGGCGAGATTCCGGAATTGGAAACATCGGATCAGCAAGCCGCCTGAATTCTACAGTGCCGACTGCCAAGCCTTGATCGCTTCGATCGGCCAGATCAGCATGATCACGTTGAGCGTCAAATTATCGCGGATGAGGATGCCGGTGGCAATCTCGGCTGTCAGCGCCAGAGTAACCGTTAGCCAGATGGGCAGCCGCCATGCCAGCAGGAAGCCGATGGCCATGAAGACCGTATCCATAGACGAATTGAGAATGGAATCGCCGACATAGTCATAGGCGATGGTGCCGGCGCGGTAGCGGTCGATGATGATAGGGCTGTTTTCCAGGATTTCCCAGGCGGTTTCGATCAGCGCGGCGATGCCGAGACGCAGTGCGATCGGCTGGCGACGCAGGAAGAGCCAGGTCAGGCCGTAGAACAGAAAGCCGTGAATAATGTGGCTTGGCGTATACCAGTCGGAAATCTGCTGGGAATTGCCGGAGGAGTGGACCGCAGGCTCGAACAGTTTGATCGTGCCGCAGGCGCAGGTCCAGACGCGGCCCATCTGGTGCTCGGTGACGATCTGGACCAGCAGAATGGCCAGAAGAATCAGCAGGCTATAGGCGATTTGCCGACGCCAATCCACATGGCTTTCAACCATTCGCGTCCTTGCCTTCGAGCGAATGCTTCATGATCAGTGGCAGCTGGGTGAGGGTGAACAGGAAGGTGATGGGCATCGTGCCCCAGACCTTGAAGTTGACCCAGAGATTATCCGCCGCCTTGACGTCCGGCAGGTAATACCAGTTGGCGCTACGCCAGACGACCTCGTTGAGGATAGCCAGGAAAACGAAGAACAGGCCCCAGCGCAGTGTCAGCTTGTTCCAGCCCTCATCGTCAAGCTGGAAAGCGGAATTGAACACATAGCCGAGCAGCGAGCGGCCGAAGGCGAGACCGCCAAGCAGAACGATGGCGAAGAGGCTATTGATGATCGTCGGCTTCATTTTGATGAAGGTCTCGTTCTGCAGATAGATCGACAGTGCCCCGAAAGTCAGCACGACGACGCCCGAAACGAGTGGCATCAGCGGCAATTTGCCGATCACCAATTTGGACACGACCAACGAAATGACGGTCGCGGCCATGAACAAAGCGGTGGCGACGAAAAGCGGTCCGCCGAGCGAGGCAAAGAACGGAAATTTCTTGGCGAGTGTCTCGCCATAGGCATTGCCGAAGAAGAAGACGAGCAGCGGGCCGAGTTCGAGCGCCAGTTTCAGCGCCACATTTTCCTTCGCCTGCCCCTGTGGCAGCTTGGTTTCGATGTCTCCGGCCATTGTCGTCTTTTCCATGAATATCAGCCGCCTCGCTATAGTCGCATGCGTAACGGCTGGAAAGCGCTATTTGTTCGCGGGAATGCCGGCGATCGCTTCGGCGAAATCCCTGGCATTGAAGGGTTCGAGGTCGTCCACGCCCTCGCCGACGCCGATGAAATAGACCGGCAGCTTGTGCTTGGCGGAGATGGCGACGAGAATGCCGCCGCGCGCCGTGCCGTCGAGCTTGGTCATGATCAGGCCGGAGACGCCGGCGACATTGCGGAAGATTTCCACCTGGCTCAGTGCATTCTGGCCGGTCGTGGCGTCGAGCGTCTGCAGCACGGTGTGCGGCGCATCGGGATCGAGCTTGCCGAGCACGCGGACGATCTTTTCGAGTTCGGCCATCAGCTCGGTCTTGTTCTGCAGCCGGCCGGCAGTGTCGATGATCAACACGTCGTGACCGCTGGCAAGGGCTTTTTCGTAGGCCTCATAGGCCAGGCCGGCGGCGTCGGCGCCGAGCTTGGTCGAGACAATGTCGGCTCCGGTGCGGTTTGCCCAGATATGCAACTGCTCGATTGCCGCGGCGCGGAACGTGTCGCCGGCGGCGAGCATGACTTTGAGGCCGCTACGCGTCAGCTTGGCGGCGAGTTTGCCGATCGTGGTGGTCTTGCCGGTACCGTTGACGCCGACGACGAGGATGACATGCGGCTTGTGGTTCAGGTCGAGTTCCAGCGGCTTGGCAACAGGGGACAGGGCTTTGGTGATTTCGCCGGCCATGATGCGGGTGACGTCTTCACCGGAGACATCCTTGCCATAGCGTTCCGAGGCGAGCGTATCGGTGATCCTGAGCGCTGTCTCGACGCCGAGGTCGGCCTGAATCAGCAGGTCTTCGAGATCCTGCAGCGTCTCGTCGTCCAGCTTGCGCTTGGTGAACAGCGAGGTGATCTGCGAGGTCAGCTGGGCGGAGGTGCGGGCGAGGCCTGAGCGGAGGCGCTCCAGCCAGGAGCGGCGACGCTCCGGTTCGACGGGCGCGTCCGTTTGCGCAATCCGGTCGGCGGCGCTGGCGAAGCCGGCCGGGAGGATTCGTTCGCCGGATTCCGGCCATTCCTTCGGGCTCTCGGGCTCAGCAATAATGGGTGCGACAGGCGTCGACGATTCCGCTGTTGGCGGTTCTTCATCCTCGATCGCCTGGCTGAATTCGGCTACCGAGTCGGCCTGGGCATCCGCCTCATCTGCCAGGTCATTGTCCTGCTCATCCAATTGATCAGGGATGATGAGCGTTTCGGCGGCTTCCGGCAGATCGCTGTCGTCGATGGGTTCCTGAATGGCGACAGGCTCATTAGAGTCTTCAGGCGTGGTCGCCGGCTCTTCCTCGATCGTCTCCTCGAAGGCAGCGATCGAATCGGCCTGCGCCTCCAGCTCAGACGCCACGTTCTCCTCGTCCTCGCGGTCAAGGTGATCGGGGACAATCAATGTTTCCGCGGCCTCGGGTAGACCGTCATCCGCCAGGGCGCCGGACTTTGCCTCCTCGACGGGAGTTGCCGGTTTCTCCTCCTTGCCGAAAGAAAAGATCTTCTTGATGAAACCGAGCGCCATGAATTCGTCCCGTCAGGCTGCTTCGCGCAGCGCTTCTGCGATCAGATGCTTGCCATTGTGGGCTGCAATGCGCGCGCGTGCAAGCGTGCGCGGCGGTAGGCCCATGCCATCGACAAGTGTGAAATTTTCCGTATGCGCCATGCCGGTGTTTTCGACAAGCATGCTGACACTCTTGCCGACCATGCCGGCGAGATGGGCGGCGTGAAGCGCCTCGCCCTTGGCGCGCAGGCGGGCGGCGCGGTCCTTGATCAGGCTGCGGTCCAATTGCGGCATGCGTGCGGCGGGTGTGCCTGGGCGCGGCGAATAGGGGAAGACGTGCAGCTTGGCGATGCCGCACTGCTCGGCCAGCAGAACCGAGTTCTCGAACATGTCTTCGGTTTCGGTCGGAAAGCCGGCAATGATGTCGGCACCGAAGCTGATCTCCGGCCGCAGGCTTTTCGCGCGCGCGGTGAAGGCGATGGCATCCTCGCGGCTGTGGCGGCGCTTCATGCGCTTGAGGATCAGGTTGTCGCCATGCTGCAAGCTGAGATGCAGATGCGGCATGAAGCGCGGCTCGTCGGCAATCAGGTCCCAGAGATGATCGTCGGCCTCGACGCTGTCGATAGAGGACAGTCTCAGCCGGCTGATTTCGGGCACATGCTTGAGAATCGACTTGCCGAGTTGCCCGAGCGAGGGCTGGCCGGGCAGGTCGGCGCCATAGCTGGTGGCGTCGACGCCGGTCAGCACGATTTCGCGATAGCCGCTCTCGGCCAGCATCTGCGCCTGGTCGACGACGGCGCCCATCGGCACGGAGCGGGAATTGCCGCGGCCATAGGGGATGATGCAGAAGGTACAGCGATGGTCGCAGCCGTTCTGCACCTGGATGAAGGCGCGGACATGGCCGTCGATCAGCTTTACCATCTGCGGCGCGGTCTCGCGCACGCTCATGATATCGTTGACGACGAGTTTTTCCGAGGCGGCGACGCCGAAATCGGGCAGGGCACGATAGTGCTCGGCCTTCAGCTTTTCCTCGTTGCCGAGCACGGCATCGACTTCAGGCATCTCCGCGAAGGCTGTACCTTCGGTCTGGGCGCCGCAGCCGGTGACGATGATCCGGGTTTCGGGGTTTTCGCGGCGAGCGCGGCGGATTGCCTGGCGGGCCTGGCGGATCGCTTCGCCGGTGACGGCGCAGGTGTTGAAAATGAGCGCGTTGTTGAGGCCGGCTTTGCCCGCCTCCGCCTTGATGATTTCGGATTCATAGGTGTTGAGCCGGCAGCCGAAGGTGATGACGTCGACGCCAGTCACTGGGCTGCTTCCCCCTGAGCTGCCGCCTCCCGGACATCACGCATATAGGCGCCGGTCGCGGGATCGAGCGTGCCCGACCATTCCCATTCCGCCGCACCCGTCATCACCACATGATCGTCGTCGCGCCAGAGGATGCGAACCATACCGCCGCTCGGCACGGTGATCTCAACGTTGCGGCCGGTACGATCGGTACGGGCGGCGGAGACGCCGGTGGCGCAGGCGGCCGAACCGCAGGCAAGCGTCAGGCCCGCGCCGCGCTCCCAGGTGCGGATATCGATCTCATCCTTCGACTTGACGCGGGCGATGGTGATGTTGGCGCGCTCCGGAAACATCGGATGGTTTTCAAGCAGCGGGCCGAAGCGCTCGAGCTCATAGTCCCAGACATCCTTGTCGACCCAGAAGATCGCATGCGGATTGCCCATCGAGGCGACCGAGGGCGAATGCAGGACGGGATTGTCGATCGGGCCGATCTGCAGTTCGATATGGCGCGTGTCGTGGAACTCTTCCGACAACGGAATCCTGTTCCAGGCGAATTCCGGTGTGCCCATGTCGACCGAGATCAGGCCATCGTCATGCTCCTCGGCATTCAGGATGCCGGCGATGGTCTGGAAGGTGAAAGTCTTGCGGCCGGTTTCGGCAGCCAGCGCCTGAACGACACAGCGCGTACCGTTGCCGCAGGCCTGGGCAAAGCTGCCGTCGCAATTGAGAATATCGATCCAGGCGTCGGTGCCCTCGGCCTTCGGGTCGTAGATCGCCATGATCTGGTCGAAAGCGGTGTCGGGATCGGCGGCCAGTGCGATGGCAGCCTCGGGCGTGACCTTGTCCTTGCGGCCACGCATGTCCACGACCAGGATTTTGTTTCCCAGTCCGTTCATCTTGGCGAAGGGTACGTTGGTGGTCATCTGCTTAAGGCCGCGACAATTCAACAGTTAGTGTGAATATCAACATTTTGTTGAATTTCTATATGGAGGAAAGCTGGTCGAAATGCCAGCCCTGCACCCGAATCAGATTTCCGGCACATCGAAGGCTTCGCCCGGTCTCAGGGCGCGGAATTTTTCAGGCCCGATACCAGCCTTTTCCAGCGCGGCGTCAAGCGCTTTGACCGGTTCTTCGACATATTCGTCGGTCAGCTTGAACGTCCCCCAGTGATGGCCGACTGCATGCGCGGCGTTTGCGAGCTGCATGCCGGCAATCGCCTCTTCCGGGTTCTGGTGCTGCGGTTTCATGAACCATTGTGGCTCATAAGCACCGATCGGCAGGATGGCGAGGCGGAAGCCGCCGTGCTTTTTCGCTGCCGCACGATAATTGATGCCCTCGTGGAAGCCGGTATCGCCAATATGGTAGATTTTGCCGGCTGGCGTCTCGATTACGAAGGCCGCCCACAGCGCCATGCGGCGGTCGCGTGAACCGCGTGCCGACCAATGGTGACAAGGTTCGGTGTGGATGACAATGCCGTTGCCGCCCAGTCGTGTGGCGTCATCCCAATCCGTCACGGTGATCCTGGCATCCGGCGCGGCCCTGCGGATGAGCACGTCATTGCCGAGTGGCGTGACGATCTGCGGCTTGTGCCGTGAATGCAGCGCCTTCAGCGACGCCAGGTCGAGATGGTCATAATGATTATGGGTCACGAGGATGAGGTCGATCGGCGGCAAGTCGTCGAGCGATACGCCTGGCGGATTGCGCCGCTTCGGCCCGATGAAGGAGAAGGGGCTGACGCGCTCGGACCAGACCGGGTCGGTGAGGATATTGACACCGGCCACCTGGATCAGCAGGCTGGCATGGCCGATCATCGTCACCCGGAGGCCGGTACCCCTCACCTGTGGCTCGGGCTTCGCGCCGGCAAATGGACTCGGATAGAGTTGCGGCCATGTCTCGCCTCGGCCGTTCATCTGCCATTTCAAGAGCTCCCGGAAGCCGAGCGGCTTGATGCCGCCGGGATTGAAGAAGCGCCGGCCGTTGAAATGGTCGGATTTCGGTCCGTTGTAATATATATTATCCGGCATGCTGCTCCCGCGTCGCTCTGTCCATTGCCTGCTCCACCAAGCTATGTAATTGCTTGCATGATAAAATTCGAATGCAAGCGGACTTAAATGATCGAATTCGACAAACTGATCTATCTCGACGTCTACAAGACAGGCAGCACGCATGTCTTCGATGTCCTGAAGAAGGTTACCGGCAAGAAGCCGGTCAAGGTCAGCCGGCATTCGTCGATCACCGAAGTCCACCCGCTGCGCTGGAAGGGCGGCAAGTTCGTCTTCGCCACCATCCGCAATCCCTGGGACTGGTATGTCAGCCTCTGGTCTTTCGGCACGAATGAGGACAAATCCTTCTACCAGGCCGTTGTCGAGGCGGCAGGGCCGGATCTGGCGCCGAGGCTTTATGATCATGCCAATCCTTCAGTCTCCTTTCCGCTCTGGCTGAAGTCGATCCACGACCCGGCCTTTATCGCCAGAATGAAAGGCAAGACGCTGGCGACATCGCGCATGACCGAGGTTGCCGGCGTTTATACCTATCGCTTCATGCGCATCACGACACCGTTTCCATCGGTCTTCGTGCGGAAATGGAATCTCGGTTCGATCGACAAAGCCATCGCCTATCAGCAGCGCTGGGCGATGTATGATGAAATCTACAAGAGCGAGACGCTTGATGAGACGCTGCAAAAATTCGTCGGCGAGCGCGGCGCACAATTGGGCTTCAAGGAAAATGCGCTCAAGATCGTCAAGCGCAACGAGGCTGAACACAAGAATACCTCAGTGCGCAAGCTCGCGACCTATCGGGATTATTACACCGACGAGCTGATAGAACTTGTCGCCAAGCGCGACCGACTGATCGTCGATATGTTCGACTATCAGTTCTGAATAGCCCCAGCGGACGAAAAAACCACCGGCGCTTGACTTTCCCAGGTATTTACTGTTTAAGCCCGCCCGATCTGCCAGTCCGAGACGAGACCGAGCAGCCGACCGGGGCAAAGATCCCGGAGGTCAACACCCGACAGCGCGTGGCGCCCTCGGGTGCTTTTTGGTTTTGTCTCTTGTTTCGGTCGGGCATGACACCGATGTTCCGGGAAAGATTTTCCGGATGAGGATGATGGAATGTTTGAGAGCCTTCAGGAACGCCTAGGCAGCATATTGAACGGATTGACGGGCCGCGGGGCGCTGTCGGAAGCCGATGTTTCCGCAGCTCTGCGCGAGGTTCGCCGTGCGCTTCTGGAAGCCGACGTGGCGCTCGAAGTCGTCCGCTCCTTCACCGATCGCGTCCGCGCCAAGGCCGTCGGCGCCGAAGTCCTGAAGTCAATCAAGCCCGGCCAGATGGTCGTCAAGATCGTCCATGACGAACTGGTCGAAATGCTGGGCTCCGAGAGCTCCACCGTCGATCTCAATGCGCCCGCGCCGGTCGTCATCATGATGGTCGGCCTGCAGGGCTCGGGCAAGACCACGACCACCGGCAAGATCGCGCTCCGGCTGACCAGCCGCGAGCGCAAGAAAGTGCTGATGGCCTCGCTCGATACGCGCCGTCCGGCGGCGCAGGAGCAGCTTCGCCAGCTCGGCGTGCAGACCAATGTCGATACGCTGCCTATCATTGCCGGCCAGTCGCCGGTCGATATTGCAGCACGCGCCGTCCAAGCGGCCAAGCTCGGTGGCCATGACGTCGTTATCCTCGACACCGCTGGCCGCACCCATATCGATGAGCCGTTGATGATCGAGATGGCGGAGATCAAGCGGAAGGCCAATCCGCATGAAATCCTGCTCGTCGCCGACGCTCTGACCGGTCAGGACGCCGTCAACCTCGCCCGCAATTTCGACGATCGCGTCGGCATTACCGGCCTGGTGCTGACCCGCATGGACGGCGATGGCCGTGGCGGCGCGGCACTTTCCATGCGTGCCGTGACCGGCAAGCCGGTGAAGCTGATCGGCGCCGGCGAAAAGATGACGGAACTCGAAGAGTTCCATCCGCGCCGTATCGCCGACCGCATCCTCGGCATGGGCGACATCGTCAGCCTGGTCGAGCGCGCTGCCGAAACGATCGATGCGGAAAAAGCCGCGGCCATGGCCCAGAAGATGGCCAAGGGCAAATTCGACCTCAACGATCTCGCCGAACAGCTCGGGCAGATGCAGAAGATGGGCGGCATGGGCGGCATCATGGGCATGCTGCCGGGCATGAGCGGCATGAAAGACAAGCTGGCGGGCGCCGGCTTCGATGACAAGGCGATCAAGCGCCAGATCGCCATCATCTCCTCGATGACCAAGGCCGAGCGCATCAATCCCGATATTTTGAAACATTCGCGCAAGAAGCGCATCGCCGCCGGCTCCGGCACCGATGCCGCCGAGATCAACAAGCTCTTGAAGATGCATCGCGGCATGGCCGACATGATGAAGGCCATGGGCGGTGGCAAGGGCGGCGGCATGATGAAGCAGATGATGGGTGGCCTGGCCAACAAAATGGGTCTCGGCGGGATGATGGGCGGCGGCATGCCGGACCTTTCCAAAATGGACCCGAAGCAGCTCGAACAGCTTGCCAAGCAGGCGGAAGCCGCCGGCATCAAGCCCGGCAGCCTGCCCGGTCTTGGCTCCGGCGGCCTGCCGGGTCTCGGCGGACCCAAGCTGCCCGGCCTTGGCGGCGGATTTCCCGGCCTTTCCGGCCTGCCGAAGAAGAAGTGAGGAACGGATTGATGAGCGATCCGGAGATAAGGACCCAGCTCGCCGGCTATCGCCGGTCGATCGACAATATCGACGCGGCGCTCGTGCATATGCTGGCCGAACGCTTCCGCTGCACCAAGGCGGTGGGCGTACTGAAAGCGACTTATGATTTGCCGCCGGCCGACCCGGCGCGCGAGGAATACCAGATCAACCGTCTCCGGCAGCTCGCCAAGGACAGCGATCTGGACCCTGATTTTGCCGAGAAATTCCTGAATTTCATCATCAAGGAAGTCATTCGGCATCATGAGGCAATCGCTGCCGATATCGGCGGCATCAAGGAGAATACCGCTTCGTGAGAGGCGGCCAGCGACACAAAGATCAAGGAGAACAAGATGTCACTGAAAATTCGTCTCGCCCGCGGCGGCTCCAAGAAGCGTCCGTATTACCATGTCGTCGTTGCCGATGCGCGTTCGCCGCGTGACGGCCGCTTCATCGAGAAGCTCGGTTCCTGGAACCCGATGCTTGCCAAGGACGACGCCGCCCGCATCGTGATCAACGGCGAGCGCGTCAAGCATTGGCTCGACAACGGCGCCCAGCCGACCGACCGCGTTCTGCGCTTCCTCGACGATGCCGGCCTTGCCAAGCGCGAAGCCCGCAGCAACCCGGCCAAGGGCGAACCGGGCAAGAAGGCCCAGGAACGCGCCAAGGAAAAGGCTGCCAAGGCTGCCGAAGCCGCCGCTGAATAATCGGCTTGCCGCAATGCAACAAAAATCCTCCGCGCGGGCTCGCGCGGAGGATTTTGTTTTTGCTATAGTGAGATCATCTGACCTTTGCCGGATCGCGCGCATGAACACCAAGAAACCTGAAGTCATCCTCGAAAACCCCGTGCTGATGGGCGTGATTGGTGCGGCGCAGGGTCTGCGCGGCGAGGTGCGGGTAAAGTCCTTCACCGAGGATCCTATCGCCATCGAGGAATATGGCACGCTCTACGGTGCCGATGGCCGTTCCTTCGAAATCCTCGATGCGCGGCTGCAGAAGGAAGTCGTCATTCTGCGCTTCCGCGGCATCAACGATCGCACCGAGGCCGAAAAGCTCAACGGTACCGAGCTCTATGTCGAGCGCGATACTCTTGATGACGACGAACTGGATGACGAGGAATATTTCTATGCCGACCTGGAAGGCCTGGAGGCGCTCGATGCCGAGGGTAATTCCTACGGCGTCATTTCGGCGATCTTCGATTTCGGAGCCGGCGATATTCTGGAACTGACCAAGGAAGGCAAGCGGGCGCAGCTCATCCCCTTCTCGGAAACTTCGGTGCTGGAGATCGATTTCGAGGGCGGAACGATCCTGATTGATCCCGTGGCGGCCGGTCTCGTCGAGGACGACGACAAAGACGGGAAGCAAGGCTGAATGGCCTTCCGCGCCTCCATCCTGACGCTCTATCCGGAGATGTTTCCCGGTTTTCTGGGTGAATCGCTTTCCGGCAAGGCGCTGCAACGTGGCGACTGGTCGCTCGAGGCAGTGCAAATCCGCGACTTCGCCACCGACAAGCACAGAAGCGTCGATGACACTCCAGCCGGCGGTGGCGCCGGCATGGTGCTCAGGCCTGACGTGCTGGCCCGCGCCATCGATTCGGTTGCCGAAGATGGCCGGCCCCGGCTGCTGATGAGTCCGCGGGGAAAGCCGCTGAGCCAGGCGAGGGTGCGCGAGCTTGCTGCCGGCGAGGGCATCGTCATCATCTGCGGCCGGTTCGAGGGTGTCGACCAGCGGGTAATCGATGCACGTCATCTCGAAGAGGTTTCCATAGGCGACTATATATTATCCGGCGGCGAGCCCGCTGCTATGGTGCTGCTCGATGCGGTGGTCCGGGTGCTGCCGGGCGTGATGGGCAATCCGGACTCCGGCACGCATGAGAGTTTTGAGCATGGCCTGCTCGAACATCCGCACTATACGCGGCCGCAGGTTTTCGAGGGGCTGGAAATCCCTGATATCCTGACCTCCGGCAATCATGCGAAGATCGACAAATGGCGGCTGGAGCAGGCCCGGAAGCTGACCGCCGAGCGGCGGCCGGACCTTTTGGGTGACTGAGGCGCATCGCGCCTGTTTTAGCACGTAGAATATGCTCGAAGAAAATGCCCGGCCGAAGCCGGGCATCTGTATTCAGATCGTCATTCGGCGGCTTGCGTCATCTTCTGCCGTGCGCCGATCCGCAGGGCATAGTAGACCACRCCGCCGATCGCCACGCCGAAGAACCAGCCATAGGTTCCCCACCATGCCGGCAGGATGCTGGTGAAGGTCGGCAGGATCGATGAGAACAACGCGCCGATGACGAAGGCGATGAAGGCATTGGCGTGCCAGCCACCCTGGAACTTGAATTCGCCTTCCTCGCGATAGAGCGCCTCGACATTGAGACGGCCGCTGCGGATCAGATAGTAGTCGACCATCATGACGCCGAAGATCGGACCCATGGTCGAACCGATGAAGTTGACGAAATGCGCCGCGCCCGTGTCCCAGGGCGCGAAGGGATAAAGCACCAGCGCAATCGCCGCCGCGATATAGCCGCCGCGCTTGAAGCTGATCTGGCGCGGGAAGACATTAGAGAAATCGAAGGCCGGCGAGACGAAATTGGCCACGACATTGATGCCGAGCGTCGCCACGGCAAAGGTCAGTGCCGCGAGCAGCGCCAGGAACCAGTTGTCGAATTTGGCCGAGATTGCATCCGGATGCAGCAGCACGTCGCCATAAACCTTGTAGGCGGCCGTCGTGGTAACGCCGGCGACGAGGCAGAAGGCGAGCAGGTTGATCGGCAGACCCCAGAGATTGCCGGTCCTCAGCGTCTTCACATCCTTGGCGTAACGCGAGAAATCGCAGAAGTTCAGGTAGAGCGCGGCGAAATAGGTGATCCAGGTCGCGGCCACGGCACAAAGTGCAGCGAAGGAGCCGGGATCACCCGGCACGCCGGCATCCTTGGTCTTGGCGAGCAGCACGTCATGCGGGATCTCGCTGCCGAAGGAGAAGGTGCCGGAGCGGATGACCAGGTAGATCGCCAGGAGAAGCATCATGATCCAGACCGCCGGTCCGGCCCAATCCTGGAATTTCCGCACCGTTTCCATGCCGCGCTGGATGATCAGCAATTGCAGCGCCCAGACGATGACGTAGCAGATGACTTCCAGCGTCGAGTGACCGAGCATGTGGCTGTTCTGATGGAAGGACAGCATGCCGGGGCTGCGGATCAGCAGCGCGACGATGGCGCCGGAGGCGGCGGATGTCTGTGCACCATACCAGAAGCACGCGACGATGGCGCGGACCAGCGCCGGCACATTGGCGCCGAAGGTACCGAAGGAGGCGCGGGCCAGAACCGGGAAGGGCACGCCGGTCTTTACCCCGGCATTGCCGACCAGGCTCATCAGGCAGAAAATCACCAGCGAGCCGATGCCGATGGCGAGGACGAAATTGATGAAGCTGCCGCAGAGCAGGAAAAGGCTGGCGGCAAGATAATAGCCCCAGAGGCTATGAACGTCCGATGTCCAGACGTTGAAGATACTGAAGGCGCCCCATTTTCTGTCTTCTGCGGGCGCAAGGTCCTCGTTATATAACGAGGGTGATGGATTGCTGATGGTCATGGTCAGTCCCCTCCCGGATCGAAAATTGATCCATGAGGGAATCTGCTCTCATATTGTGCATATGACAATTATTTAATCATATTTTCAACAATTGCAGTTTTGTGACAAAGTATATTACGGTCGTTTTTCGAGCCATTGGCAGGATTCTGCATGACAAGGGGGTGACAAAAGGCCGGCAATCGGCTATGTGCGCGCCCGGAATGGGACTTTCCCATCAACCGCCAATGAAGAACAGATGTATCGCTTTGCCTTCCAAGGCACTACCGGAGGCGTGACCAAAGGTAGTTTCGGCGCTCTGGCTGTTGAACCACAACGAGGTTGACATGAACATTATTGAACAGCTGGAAGCCGAACAGGCTGCCAAGATTGCCGCCAAGCGCACGCTTCCCGATTTCTCCCCGGGCGACACGGTCCGCGTCAACGTGCGCGTCGTCGAAGGTTCGCGTACCCGCGTCCAGGCCTATGAAGGCGTCTGCATCGGCCGTTCCGGCTCGGGTCTTTCGGAGAACTTCACCGTCCGCAAGATCTCCTATGGCGAAGGCGTCGAGCGCGTGTTCCCGGTTTATTCGCCGATGGTCGAAGGCGTCGAGATCGTCCGCCGCGGTAAGGTCCGTCGCGCCAAGCTCTATTACCTGCGCGACCTGCGTGGCAAGGCTGCCCGTATCGTCGAGAACACCAATGCCCGCGCCCGCAAGCTGAACGAAGGCGAACGCCAGGCGCTGCAGGCTGAGAAGGCTCGTATCGAAGCCGAGAAGCTTGCCGCTGCCCAGGCCCTGGCTGCCGAAAAGGCCGCTGCGGAAGCTGCCGCAGCCGCTGAAAAGGCTGCCGCCGAGAAGGCCGCTGCCGAAGCCGCTGAAGCTGCAGCTGCCGAGACCAAGGCTGAATAAAGATTACGGCTTGACCGGATTGAAAAGCGGTGCCTTCGGGTGCCGCTTTTTTGGTATCTACCATCCGCCAGCTTGGCTGCCAGCCGCACCTGGCCATTTCAATGGCTTCCGCGGCAGCTGCGCTCTGGCCGAGGTGCGGCCATTGCCGTGAAACTCGCCGTCGAGAATCACGACTTGTCTTTCGGCGGCGTCTTCGACGATGCCAGGCAATTGCCGTGGTGATTTCTCCGGCAGGAACCTATGATCCGGGCGACCGGTTTAGTGTTCACGAGATCTGACGGGAGAAAGATGATGCGCATAGGCGATACCACGGACGGATCGAATATCGATGTCGTCATCGACCGCAGCTTCGACGCACCGGCGAAAACGGTGTTCGATCAATGGGTCTCGGCCGATGCCTTGCGCAGCTGGCTTGCTCCTGATGGTTTCGAGGTGACGCTGGTCGAGATCGACCCGGTTGTCGGCGGCCGCTGGCAGGTGGAGATGCGCTCGAACGAGGGCGAGGTCTATCTTGAATATGGCGATTTTCGCGAAATCCGGCCAGGCGAGCGGCTGATGATGACGCTGACGCAAGGCCTTGGCGCAGAGATTGGACCACGCACGCTTGTCAGCATCGATTTCGTCGCATCAAACGGTGGCACGGAGATGCATTTTACGCAGGAAGGCTTGGCGACCGTCGAGCGGCGCGACGACAATATCGAAGGCTGGGGTGAGTGTTTCGACAAGCTGGCCGCGCGGCTGGAAGCGATCTCGGCCTGGACCGCACGATAGCATCATCTCAAACGACAAAGCCCGGACAGGCCGGGCTTTGCGTGTGGCGATGCGGTTGATCACGCAGAATACAAAGGCGCCATCACTCCAGCCGGGCCATGTCGATGGCTCTCTGATCCAGCTCACGATGACTGATACTGTCGTCCGCTCGATTGATCATGTCTTGCAGTTGGTCGTCCGTGACATGTGGCGGGACGTCTGTGGTGGGCAGACGACCCTTGAACATACCGAGATTGTCGTACACTTCGCCGACGACGCCGATTTCGAACTCATCATAGGTGACCGGGGTGGTCGCTACGACTGGCTCTCCAGATTTCCGCCTTGTCACATAGCGCATCAACCGCCTTTCGAAGATTTGCAGATAATCGAAAACAAAACTGTCTTCTTCCGGCATGCTTTGTCTGATCGCTTTAACGCGTTCGTCGTCGCGCAGCCGCCTTGCAATGCCAATCCCCCGGAAGCCCAACCCTTCGGGGTCCGACATGCCTCTTATCCGTCGTGAGAAATCGTCGAACCGGTCGTCGGTCGTGTAGACCGCCCAGTTGATCGTTTCGGTTCGGACAAAGAGATTAAAATCCGTCAGGCACTTAGCCAGCCCCACAGCGATAGTTTCGTCGTAGAGCCCGGTATTTGTGACGTAGCCGACAAATGCCTTGCGGCAGTAGGAGAGCCGGTGATCTGCAAAATCTGCTGCGAGTTTCGCGATCGTCTCATGCCGTGGAACGACCTCTATCAGATAGTACGCGGCGTCGATCTGGTGGTTTTTCGTTTCAGATTTGAGAAGTTCGATAAGCGGTTCAAGGTCGGTGCCATCCCGCCATCTTTGATGGATTGTGAGTTCGATATCCCTACTCGCATCACCATGGAGATTGGATGCGCTCTTCAGCATTTTAAGCAGGTCCCTGGCGGAACGTGCCGAAATTTCGCCTTCCATTTTTCAGACCCGACCACCGGGTCAATGTTGGTTGCTACTCAGTTCAGTAGAGACGGACAAACAGCGTTGCTTGCAGGACGTCTCACAAAACGACAAAAGCCCGGGCAGGCCGGGCTTTTTGCTGCAAGCGGTCAGGCTCGGATCAGATGCCGAGGCCGGAGAAGCGCTTGTTGAACTTGGAGACGCGGCCGCCGCGGTCCATCAGCTGCTGGTTGCCGCCGGTCCAGGCCGGATGCGACTTGGAGTCGATTTCGAGGTTCATGACCTGGCCTTCCGCGCCCCATGTGGAACGGGTCTCGTATTCGGTGCCATCGGTCATGACCACCTTGATCATGTGGTAGTCGGGGTGAATCTTCTCTCTCATGATAATTTCCTGCCGGTCTATGGTGGTCTTTTGCCGCATTCACTTGCAGCAGCCGAGCCGAAGAAATAAATGAAGCCGCGATTGACGTGGATCACGGCTTCGTTCGATGGGCGACGCCTATACATGAAGCATGCACGGATAACAAGTGGCCGGAAGCAGGAATCGCAGCCTGTCTGGCGCACAAAACGGGGGCCGAAGCCTTGGCAGAGCAGGACAAACAAGCAGACAGCCGATCGCTCAAGCCGCTCGGCAAGCTCTATCCCTATATGTGGCGCTACAAGAAGCTGGTCGGCGGCGCCATTGTCTTCCTGATGGTGGCGGCAATCACCACGCTGATCCTGCCGACGGCGGTGCGGCGGATGATCGACAATGGCTTTACCCAATCGGACAGCAAGTTCATCAACGCCTATTTCGGCATGTTGATGGGGCTGGCGGTGGTGCTCGCCGCGGCCTCGGCGCTACGCTACTATTTCGTCATCGTGCTCGGCGAGCGGATCGTCGCCGATCTCAGGCGCGACGTGTTTTCGCATATCACGAAATTGTCGCCGGCTTTCTTCGACGTCAACCAGTCGGGCGAGATCGTCTCGCGGCTGACGGCCGATACGGTGCAGATCAAATCCGCCGTCGGCGCCTCGGCGTCGCTGGCGTTGCGCAACACGCTGCTGGTGATCGGTGCGGTGGCGATGATGATCTATACCAGCCCGAAATTGTCGAGCCTGGTTCTCTTGGCCATCCCGCTGATCGTCTTTCCGCTTGTCGCCTTCGGCCGCTCGGTGCGCAAGCGCGCGCGGGCGGCTCAGGATAGGTTGGCGATCGCCTCGGCCTATGCATCCGAGGCGATCGGTGCGATCCGCACCGTGCAGGCCTTCAACAGCGCCGGCATCGCCAGTGACCGCTTCGGGGAAGCGGCCGAGAACGCTTTCGATGCAGCACGGCTTTCAACGCGTCAGCGGGCCTTCCTGACCGGCTTTGCCATTACCATGGTGTTCGGCAGCGTCGTCGCCGTGCTCTGGTTCGGTGCGCAGAATGTGCTGTCCGGGGCGATGACGCCCGGCACGCTCAGCCAGTTCCTGATCTATTCGGTGATGGCGGCAGGCGCGCTCGCCGCACTTTCGGAAGTCTGGAGCGAACTCAGCCAAGCGGCTGGTGCTGCGGGTCGTCTGTCGGAACTTCTGGTCGAAAAGCCCGAAATTGCGGCTCCAGAACATCCGGTGAGACTACCGCAGCCGCCGGTCGGCAGTGTTGAATTTTCCGATGTGCGCTTTGCCTATCCAACCCGGCTAGGCAATGTGGCGCTCAATGGTCTCGATCTTGCCGTCCGGCCGGGCGAGCGCGTCGCAATCGTCGGCCAGTCGGGTGCAGGCAAGAGCACGATCTTCTCGCTCATCCTGCGCTACTACGATGCGCTTTCGGGCCGCGTGCTGGTCGATGACGTCGACGTGCGGGACGCCGATCCGGCCGATATCCGCGATCGCATCGCTATCGTGCCGCAGGACGTAACGATCTTTGCCGCCACCATCCACGACAACATCGCCTTCGGCGCGCCGGGCGCAACGCGTGCTCAGGTCGAGGCGGCGGCGCGGGCGGCGCATGCGGAAGAATTCATCCTGCGGCTGGAAAAAGGCTACGACACCGAAGTCGGCGAACGTGGCATCATGCTTTCCGGTGGCCAGCGGCAGCGCATCGCCATTGCCCGCGCCATCCTCAAGGATGCACCGATCCTGTTGCTCGACGAGGCCACCTCGGCGCTCGACGCCGAAAGCGAGACCCTGGTGCAGACGGCGCTCGACGGACTGATGGCCGGCCGCACCACCATCGTCATCGCTCACCGGCTCGCCACCGTGCTCAAGGCCGACCGTATCCTGGTCATGGATCAGGGCCAGGTGGTCGAGGAAGGCACGCATCAGAGCCTTGTCGCCAAGGGCGGCATCTATGCCCGCCTCGCCAGCCTGCAGTTCGGCGTCGACCGGCACAATGTGCTGCATATGGTGCGGTGAGGCGCTCCAAGTCCGCAGCTTATCGCGGGTCGAGGGTGCCGAACCAGGAGACGAGGGCCAGCACGAGCGCTCCCAGGACGATTTCCGCCAGGGTGCCGTGCAGGATAGACCTGACAGCTTTGTCGGCGTCACGTGCCAGCCGCGGCACGAAGATATAGCGATTGACGATGGCAAGCATCGTCATCGCGGTCGCGAGCACAATCTTGGCCGACAGCAGCATTTGATAAGGGAATGACCAGTCGAGCGGCGGCTTGCCGACGATGAGATATGTGTTGATCAGGCCCGTCACGATCACCAGCGCCACTGCGCCGTGCCCCAAGGTCGAGAAGCGCATCAGCGCCAGCCGCGCCTCGGGCTCGGCAAGCCTGCGAAGGATCATCAGCACCGGGATCAGTGCGCCCAGCCAGGCTCCGCCGGAAAGAAGATGCAGGATGTGATTGGTGCGGTGTGCGATATCGAGCCAGCCGTCATCCATCGCCGCATGGCCGCTGATGGCCAGCGTTGCCAGAAGCAGAGCGGAGGCGATGGCAATCGCTGCCTGTCGGTGGGCAGCCGGAATGATGAGCAGGCCAAGCAGGAGCAGGGTGCCGGTCGCCTGGGCCATCCAGGCCCAGCCAATACCGGTCTCGAGCATGACGTCGACCATGTCAGAGATTTCGAGCGAGTCCCAGCCATCGCCGATCATGGCGCTTTCCGCCGGCAGAAGCAGGGTGAGAGCGAGGATGGCAAGGATCGCGGCGATCCGCTGTGCGGATGTCAGTCTTGCCGCGATCTGGCCGGCAAGTCTGCTCGGCACCGCCGCCGCAAGATAGGCGGCGGTGCCCCACAGGAAGATCACCGCTCCGTCGAAGACGAAGCGGCAGATCACCAAAACTGTTTCGGGAGCGATCACGGCTTGACGGTGAAGCTGTACTTGCCCTTGCTCTTGTGGCCATCGGCGGAGAGCGCGTGCCATTCGACCGTATAGATTCCGGCCGGAAGCGTATCGGAGATGGGCACCATCAGCATCTGGTCATCATCCATCAGCATGGCCTCGCCGGTCTTGACGGCCTTCCGGTCAGGCCCGGTCACCGTGACGCCGGTGAATTTGGGGTTCAGTTCTTCGCTGAAGGTGAGATCGAGTTCGGTCGGAGCGGTCTTGATGACCGCCTTGTCGGCCGGGACGGAGGATTCCAGATGCGCATGCGCAAACGCCTGGCCGGCAATGGCGACGGTGGCGATGGCGACGGGGGTGAGGATCCTGGCAAAACGAGACATGGAAATACCTTTTGAGATGCGACGTCTGTCGCTCGGTGTTGAGGCTCGGCAGCCGGCAATGCGCCGGCGCGGATGGCAATCGGAAAAGACGGGGCTGCAACCGCGCAGAAAAGGCTGTGTTCCAGAGTTTTGGAAAGCGTCCCACCGGCGCGCAACGGCCTGGACAGCGGCGTGACTGAATTTCGCAGTGCCGCTCAGGCGAGGACGACAATGTCCGGTGGAGCGCGCGGCCCCAAGCTCGGCGGGTGGAGCGTCCGGGCGAGCTGAAAGTCCTTTTCAATGACCAGGCGAACGGCAGAAAAATCGAAGGACTGGCCGCTCAAATCGGGCGGCGTCGGCATGAGCACGCTGGCCGAAAGCCGGCAAGCATCGCAGCCATGATCATGAACAGCGCTTTTGCTGCCCTTGACAGGTTGCGAACCGTCATCGTTGAGGCAGAAGAACGGCAGCGTGCCGTCGGGCAGGCTATAGGCAGCGAATTGCAGCGCCAGCGGGTTGGCGACGACCGGCTGGTGCGCGAAGCCGATCATCAGCAGCGTCAATGCTGCGATGAGGCGTATAGCTAGCGCCAGCCTGTAAGTCCTTCTTGCCATGAGGCCGTCCCGTTTGCCGAGGCCTATCACCGCCCAAGTCGGGCTGTCAATCTGATGCGATTGCCGCAGCCGTCGACGGACCATGGCGTCCAACAGCGAATGCTCACATAAATATGACTGGCATTTTGGCGCCGATCGGCGCCTGATTGCGGCGGGATTCGTCCCGCCATCGAATCATGAGGAGAATACCGATGATAAGGACAGTGCTTGCTGTGGGCCTGCTCGCGGCTCTCGCCATGCCGGCATTCGCCGAAGACGCGACGGTCAAGACTGACAAATCCCCCGATGTGAAGATCGACCAGACCACCACATCGTCGACGACGGACGTCAACCAGAAGAAAATTTTGGCGCCCACCGCAACCGAGGGCGACATGTATGGCGGTTGCATGCACCACCACGACAGCGCCCTCAATATGATGTGATGGCTTTCGCCGTCGGCAGCATCTTACTGCTTCGGCACCGGCCGATTGGCGACGTCGAGCAGAGCCTTATGGATGTGCTCGTTGCCAGCGCAGAACGTGCCGCTGCCGAACATGTCCGAGCCGCCGGAGAGATCGCTGGAAAAACCGCCGGCTTCGCGGATCAGGATGATGCCGGCCGCGATGTCCCATGGCTGCAGGCCTTCTTCCCAAAAACCGTCCTGCCGTCCTGCCGCGACATAGGCGAGGTCGAGCGAGGCGGAGCCGAAGCTTCTGATGGCGGCGACTTCGCCCATCACATGGCGGAGCTGGACCAGGAAGCGGCCATGCATCGAGCGGCCGAGATGCGGAATGCCGCAGCCGATCACCGCGTCCGATAGGTTCTTGCGGGCCGAGACGCGCAGGCGCCGGTCGTTGACGAAGGCGCCGCCGCCCTTTTCGGCGGTGAAGAGTTCATCGGTGGCCGGATTGTAGACGACGCCGGCGACGATCTCGCCGCTGCGCTCGAGGCCGATCGACGTGGCGAATTGCGGAATGCCGTGCAGGAAATTGGTCGTGCCGTCGAGCGGATCGACGATCCAGCGATGTGCGCCGTCGGTGCCCTTGATCTCTTCGCTCTCCTCGCCGGCAAAGCCGTAGGTCGGACGAGCCTTGAGCAGTTCTTCCTGGACGATCTTCTCCGCCTTGCGGTCGGCCTGGCTGACATAATCGCCGGGTCCCTTGAGCGACACCTGCAGGTTCTGCACTTCGCCAAAATCGCGTGCCAGCGACTTGCCGGCCTTGAGTGCTGCCTGGACCATGACATTCAAAAGCGCTGAACGGGCCATGATGGAATTCCTTCAAAATCGAAGCGGCCCCGAACGGGGCCGCATGGGATATTACACCGGATGAAATCGACGGCGTGACGTTTGAGCGCTTCAAGACCACAAAAGCCGGTGATTTTCAAGCGGCTTCGTTATTCCGAAACCGGGAACCACCTTTGCGCGATATGCTTTTTGTTTTTGCGCATATCGTTATCCCAAAAACCGGAAGCCACTTTTGGGCGATATGCTTTTTGTTTTTGCGCATATCGTTATCCCAAAACCGGAAGCCACTTTTGGGCGATATGCGTCATTGCTTTCGGAAAGCGTCGGCGCGCTTGATCGCTTCCTGCTGCTGGTCGTCTTCGATACCGAGATAAAAATCCTCAAGGCCGAGATCCGAGAGCCCGGCGCGACGCGACAGCACATACCATTTGGCCGCCTCGATCGGGTCCGGCCGGGTGCCGATGGCGTTGATGTAGAGATAGGCGAGCTTGTTCATCGCCACGATATTGCCATTGTCGGCGGCGCGCTTCATCCAGACAAAGCCGGTATCGTAGTCGCGATCGCCGGCAATGCCGTTGATGTTCCAGACGCCCATGTCGTACATGGCGGTGTCGAAGCGCTGGTCGGCGGCCTGTTCGAGCCAGTAGCGGGCCAAGTCCTGCTTTTCCTTCGGCACCGGCAGGCTGACATAGAGTTGCGACAGCGCATATTGCGCATCCGGAATGCCCTGCGTCGCGGATTTCTCGTAATAGGGCAGGGCATCCATCAGGCCCTTTTCGCCCGGTGTTCGAGCGACTTTGAGCTGGGCCAGGTTGAACTGGGCTTCGGCATTGCCGCCATCCGCCGCCTTCTGCATCATCTCGTCGGCGAGCTTGCGGTCGCGCTTGATCAACCGGCCTTCCATCAGCATCAATGCATATTTGAATTGGGCATTGGGGTCGCCGGCGCGTGCGGCCTGCTCGTACCAGAACAGCGCATCGGATTCGTTGCGCCGCACGCCGAGGCCGCCGTCCAACAATTCGGCCACGAGCGTCTGCGATGCCGCGTCGCCACGCTGCGCCTTCGGCAGCGCGAGGTTCATGGCGGTCAGATAGAGCCCGCGCTGAAAGGCGCCAAAGGCATCGTCGACCTTGCCGGAATAAGTCTTCTCCTTCGGCAGGTCCGGAAGATTGGCGCCCATGCGATCGAGCACATTGAGGCCTTGCGAGGGCTTTTCGACGTCGTCGATGCTCGGTAGCGTCAGGACGTCCGACTGCTGTGCCGCCGGATCGGGCAGCAGGCGGTCGCTCTTGCCGATCTCGTCACTCTCCTGCTTGAGCTTGTCGACATTGACCGGCTTGACCGGCGTCACCTTGACCAGGTTCGAATCGGCGCGCGCGCCAAACGGCACGAGCGCGGCCAGGAAAACCGCCCAAATTACCCGCTGTCTCATCATCCGCTGCCCTGCCATGATCCGGCTTTAAACCCCAAAGCGTGGCGCTTTTTGGTCAAGCAGCGCATTCGCTTCCTGAATAATGGTAGCGGCGCGTTCCGGCTCGGCGAAGACCGCCAGACGAAGGGCGGCGAACTCCGCCCCCATTTCGGCGATCGCCAGCACCGAGGCCGGATCGGTGCCGCCCATGACGATGCAGGGGATTTCGACCATCGACGCCCACCATTCGGCAAGTGCCAGATTCTTGGGATGTGCCTCGGGCTTGATGTCGCCGTCGAGCTTGCCGAAGAAGATATAGTCGGGCTGCAATTCGCCCATCTCGAGTGCGCGGTGCCGTTCCTGGGCGTTGCCGCCACCGACGATCAGTTTCGGGGTGAATTTTTCGATCGCCTCGGCCAGCGGCTCGACGCCGCCGACGATGTGCAGGCCGTCTGCCTTGGCGCGGCCGGCCACGCGGCTGTCGCCGGCGACCAGTGCTGCAGCACCCGCCTTCTGGATCACCGGCACCAGCGATTCGGCGATCTTCTGGAAGGTGCTGTCATCAAAGCCATATTGCGGCACGATCACCGAGGCGACGTCGCCGCCCTTGAGCGCGTCGCTCATGATGCGCACCGCCTCGGCGGGATCGGCGATCTCTGGTGCGACGAGGACCAGGCGGCAGCGATTTTCAACTGTTGACATGGATGATGTGTCTCGATTCCCTGCTTTGCAGATCAGGCGTTCGGCTGTAGTCCTTCACTGACCCAGCCTCTTTTCCTGCCTTAGAGCATGCTGTTATGATTTGGAAGCATTCTGCCGGAGCAGGTTTTCGTCAGGAAAGGAGCGATTGCCGAAGGTCGTACCCAAACGTACGGACGAGGCGATCGCTCCTTTCCTGGCGGAAACGTGCCCGGCCCTTCGGGTTGGCTGAAACGGGCCGCCTATCAGGCCGGCAGGCTTGGCCGTAGGGTTGGCTACGACGCGCGCCTGCCGGCCTGATATCCGACTCCGTTTGAGCCAACAGAATGCTTCCAAATCATAACAGCATGCTCTAACGCCCCTAAAGCCAAGGATCAACATGCACATCGACGCGAGCTTCTATTTCATCGCCATACCGGCGGTCATTCTCGTCGGCTTGAGCAAGGGTGGCATGGGCGATGCGCTGGGTCTGCTCGGCGTGCCGATGCTCTCCTTTGTCGTGCCGCCGGATCAGGCGGCGGCGATCCTGCTGCCCATCCTGATCGTCATGGACTGCGCCGCCCTCTGGACCTGGCGGCACAACAACAATGCCGAACTGCTGAAAATCATGCTGCCGGGCGCACTGGCGGGCATTGCCTTCGGCTGGCTCACCTGGGCCTTGGTGCCGCATTACGCCATGGAAATCATCATCGGTGTCGTGGCGCTGAGTTTTACCGCACGCTTCTACTATAACCGCTATTTCGCCCGCGCGGTCGAGGCGCCGCCGCGGCCGCATACGATCGCGCGCGCCGGCTTCTGGAGCACGCTGTCGGGTTATGGCAGCTTCGTCGCCCATGCCGGCGGTGCGCCGTTCCAGGTCTATGGTCTGCCGTTGAGATTGCCGCCGCGCGACTATACCGGCGCTGCGGTCCGGTTCTTTGCGATCCTCAACGCCATCAAGCTCATTCCCTACTATGCGCTCGGTACGCTCGACATCAGCAATCTGAAGATTTCAGCGACGCTTTTTCCGTTAGCGCCGCTGGCGACGATTGCCGGCGCCTATATGGTGCGGCGCATGCGGTCGGATTTCTTCTATCCGTTCATGTACCTGATGTGCGCATTGGCGGGGGCGAAATTGTTCTACGATGGCACGGCGGCGCTGGCGAAGGCGCTGATGTGACCAAGCGGGGAAATCGTTGGCAAGCCAACGATTTCCCCGCTTGGTCCTTTGTTTTGTCGCAGGTTCTTGCCGGAAAACCGCGGGACACTTTTCCGGACCTGCTTGGTTTTCGTGCGCTGCGAAATTTTTTAAGTGCAACGCACAAAAAGTCTTGTCCTTGAAAAAACTCTGGCTTAGCTTCGTCGCCGATGAGCGATCCATTCACGGCCATTTCGGATTCAAACCGACGCTTCCTGCTCGAAGAGCTGAGACGGGCGCCGCGCACAGTCAATGAACTGGCGTCGCTTCTGCCCGTCAGCCGCCCGGCCGTGTCGCAGCACCTGAAGGCGCTGCTCGATTGCCAGATGGTCAAAGTCGAAACCCAAGGCACACGGCGAATCTATGCGATCAACCCGCAGGGTTTTCAGAAGTTAGGTTTTTGGCTGGATCAGTTCTGGGCTTGAGGGCTTGGCCCTCGTTTCCTCCCCGGATTTATCCCTGTTTGCGGCGTCGGCCGCCAGATTCGACTTCCTGTGAAATCTTTACTCGTTCAGCGTCAGGAAACCCATCCGGCGGCCTTGCGCGGGTATTCAACTAGTGGCGCGTGTTCAAACGCAGGCGTTCGATTTCATCCTTGATTTTCAGCTTTTGTCTCTTTATTTCCGCGATCTGCGTGTCGCCGGTTGAGGGATGCAGCATTGCGGTGTGAAGTTCTGCTTCAAGATCGCCATGTTTCTTTTCAAGCGTCTCGATATGAGCCTCAAGTGACATAGGCTGGTTCCTTCCCGTTCTTGCCCACATCCGGCCATCCATCCCGCCGGATGTTTCAGGCTGCAACAGTGCCAATGTGACACGTAAATGACGATTTGTCGAAGGTGATTTCTCCCTAAAGGAAAACTTCCCGTTACCGACAGAATTGTGATAGGGACAAAACGATGCAGATACCGGGAATGTCGCCATGTCCCGGGCTGAAGGAGAGTGGGGAAGGGACTTTATGGCCGACCAGGAGCAGGCTGAACTGAGGCTGAATGCGGCGAGACTGCGGCAGGAGCACGAGGACTATGACGTCGCGATCAACGCCATGATCGCAACCGGCTGCGATGCCCTGAGGGTCCAGCGAATGAAGAAGAAGAAGCTTGCCGTCAAGGACAAGCTGGCCCAGGTCGAAGACCAGATCATCCCCGATATCATCGCCTGAACGAAAGGCCGCAATGCCGATTTCCAAGCCCACCGTCGCCATCATCATGGGAAGCCAGTCGGACTGGGAGACCATGAAAAATGCCGCTGACACGCTGGACGCTCTTGAAATTCCTTATGAAGCGCGGATCATTTCGGCACACCGCACGCCCGACCGGCTGGTGAATTTTGCCAAATCAGCGCGCGATGAGGGCTTCAAGGTGATCATTGCCGGCGCTGGCGGCGCCGCGCACCTTCCGGGCATGACGGCGGCGATGACGCCGCTGCCGGTGTTCGGCGTGCCGGTTCAGTCCAAGGCGCTTTCGGGACAAGATAGCCTGCTATCGATCGTGCAGATGCCGGCCGGCGTGCCGGTCGGAACACTGGCGATCGGCCGTTCCGGCGCAGTCAACGCAGCACTTCTTGCTGCTGCAGTCCTGGCGCTTTACGACGACGACCTGGCCGAGCGTCTCGACACCTGGCGCGAGGAACAGACCGCCTCGGTGGCTGAACATCCTGTGGATAAGTAGATGAAAACCCGCACCATCGGCATCATCGGCGGCGGTCAATTGGGCCGCATGCTCGCCATGGCCGCTAGCCGGCTGAACTTTCACACCGTCATCCTGGAGCCGCAGCCCGACTGCCCGGCGGCGCAGCTCGCCGATGCGCAGATCGTCGCCGCCTATGACGATCGGGCTGCCTTGGCCGAACTTGCGCAGCGTTGCGATGTCGTGACCTACGAGTTCGAGAACGTGCCGGTGGAAGCTGCCCGCCATCTCGAAAAGCTGGTGCCCGTCTATCCGCCGCCGCAGGCACTGGAAGTGGCGCAGGACCGGCTGACCGAAAAACAATATCTCAATGCCTGCGGCATCGTCACGGCCGGTTTTCGCGCTGTCGACAGCCAGGAGGACCTGGAGGACGCACTGGCCGAATTCGGCGGTGTGGGCGTGCTGAAAACCCGCCGGCTCGGCTATGACGGCAAGGGCCAGATGGTTTTTCGTGCCGGCGATGCGTCCGACGGCGCCTTTGCCAGGCTCGGCGGCGTGCCGCTGATCCTCGAAAGTTTCGTGCCGTTCACGCGTGAGATTTCGGTGATCGCGGCGCGCGGGCTCGATGGACACCTCGAATGCTATGATCCGGCAGAAAACGTGCACCGCAGCGGCATTCTCTTCACCTCGACCCTGCCGGCCGCGATCAGTCCGGCCGTTGCGGAGCACGCGCGCGACGCTGCACTCAGGCTGCTCTCGGCACTCGACTATGTCGGTGTGCTCGGCATCGAATTCTTCGTCACCGAAAACGAGACGCTGATTGCCAATGAGATCGCGCCGCGCGTGCACAATTCCGGCCACTGGACCGAGGCCGCCTGCGTCATCTCGCAGTTCGAGCAGCATATCCGCGCCGTCGGCAACCTGCCGCTCGGCAATCCGGCGCGGCACAGCGATTGCGTCATGCAGAACCTGATCGGGGATGAGATCGAGGACGTGGCTTTGCTGGCGCAGGAGAGGGAGGTGCTCATCCATCTTTACGGCAAGGCGGAGGCGCGGCCGGGGCGGAAGATGGGGCATTTTACGCGACTGACGGGGCGACGGTCGTAAAGCACGGCCCACCGCGGACCCGATCGTCCCCGAATCCCCGGCATCCCCTTTCCCCGCTCCGCCACATAAGCTAAAGCGGCGGCATGACCGATTTCGCCATTCTTCTCGGCGGCCGCCTGACCCGGACGGATCGCCTCGACCGACAGCTTCGCGACGCCCGCTTCATCGCCGCCGATGGCGGAATGGCGCATGCCGAGACGCTGGGCGTCGAGCCGGATTTGTGGGTTGGCGATTTCGATTCCACTCCACCCGATCTGATCGCGCGCCATCCCCACGTCAAACGCGAATTCCATCCGGCCGAGAAGGCGCTGACGGATGGCGAGTTGGCCGTGGCGGCGGCGCTGGATGCCGGCGCCGATCGGCTGATCCTGGTCGGTGCGCTCGGCGGCACGCGGTCGGATCATGGGCTTGCCCATCTCGTGCATGCGCTGTCGCTCGCCGAGCGGGGCCGTGACGTGTTGCTGACCTCGGGCGATGAGGAGGCCTATCCTGTCATCGCCGGCCGCTTCAGTTTCGACCTGCCCGCCGGCAGCCTGTTTTCGATCATCGGCTTTTCCGATCTCACCGATCTGACGATCGGCAATGCGCGCTATCCGCTCGACGATTTCGCCTTGCCGTTCGGCTCGAGCCGTACCGTTTCCAATGTTGCCGAGGGTGCGATTTCGCTCAGCCTCGGCGCCGGCCGCGCCATGCTGCTCGCGCGGCCCTATGATTTTACCGGAGTATAAGTTTGGCCCCCCCGATCCTCAAACTCACCGACATCCATCTGAGCTTCGGCGGCGCGCCGCTGCTCAACGGCGTCGACATGCAGGTCGAGCCGGGTGAGCGCATCTGCTTGGTCGGCCGCAACGGCTCCGGCAAGTCGACGCTCATGAAGATCGCTGCCGGGCTGGCTGAGCCGCAGAGCGGCGAGGTGTTTCGCCATCCGTCCTCGACCGTGCGCTATCTCAACCAGGCGCCGGATTTCGACGGCTATTCCACAGTCGAGGCCTATGCAGCCGCCGGCCTCGGGCCTTCCGACGACCCTTATCGCGTCACTTATCTGCTCGAACATCTCGGCCTCGCGGGCGATCGCGACCCCGAAAGTCTTTCGGGTGGCGAAGCGCGGCGGGCGGCACTGGCGCGGGTCATGGCGCCGGAACCGGATATATTGCTGCTCGACGAGCCCACCAACCATCTCGACCTGCCGACGATCGAATGGCTGGAAGGCGAGCTGACGCGGACGAAGAGTGCTCTGATCCTGATCTCGCACGACCGGCGCTTCCTCGAAAAGGTGTCGACCGCCACCGTCTGGCTCGACCGCGGCTTTGCCCGTCGGCTCGACCAGGGTTTTGGTTCTTTCGAGGCCTGGCGCGACCGCGTGCTGGATGAAGAAGAGCTCGAACAGCACAAGCTCGGCAAGGCGATCGAGCGCGAGGAGCATTGGCTGCGCTATGGCGTCACCGCACGGCGCAAGCGCAATATGCGCCGGCTCGGCGAATTGCAGGACATGCGCCAACAGCATCGCTCGCACAAGGGCGCGCTCGGCCGCGTCGAGGCTGGTGTCGCCGAGGCGCGCGAATCCGGCAAGCTGGTCATCGAGGCGGAAAAGATCACCAAGGCCTATGGTGAGCGGACGATCGTCGCGCCGTTTTCGATCCGCGTGCATCGTGGCGATCGCATTGGCTTTGTCGGGCCGAACGGCGCCGGCAAGACGACGCTGCTCAAGGTGCTGACCGGGCAGTTGGAACCCGATTCCGGCACGATCAAGCTCGGCACCAATCTCGAAATCGCCATGCTCGACCAGCGGCGCGAAGGTCTCGACCTCGACGACACGCTGGCGCACTACCTCACCGACGGACGCGGCGAAAGCCTGCTGGTCAACGGCGTGCAGCGGCATGTCACCGGCTATATGAAGGAATTCCTGTTCCAGCCGGAGCAGGCCCGCACGCCGATCCGCGATCTCTCGGGCGGCGAGCGCGCCCGGCTGATGCTGGCGCGCATCCTGGCGAAACCGTCCAACCTGCTGATTCTCGACGAGCCGACCAACGATCTCGACATCGAGACGCTGGACCTGCTGCAGGAAGTGGTTGCGGGCTATCAGGGCACGGTGATCCTCGTCAGCCATGACCGCGATTTCCTCGACCGTACCGTGACCTCGACCATTGCGCCGGCCAATCCGGAATTCCCCGACGGCCGCTGGATCGAATATGCCGGCGGCTATAGCGACATGCTGGCACAGCGGCGCGGCCAGCAGGAAGAGCAGCGGCGGGCGGACAAGGAAAAGCCGGCTGCCCGTGCGGAGGCTGCCGCGGCCGAGCCGTCGAAGGCGCAGAAGAGCAAGCTCTCGTTCAAGCAGAAATTCGCCATCGACAACCTGCCAAAGCAGATGGGCGCCAAGGAGGCGGAGATTGCCGGCTTCGAGAAGAGGATGGCCGATCCGCAATTCTTCAGCCGCGACCCGGATGGGTTTTCGAAGACGGCTAAGGCTCTCGAAAAAGCTCGCGAGGAACTGGGCCGCATGGAAGAGGAATGGCTGGAGCTTGAAATGCTGCGGGAGGAGCTGGAGAGCTGAGGCATCGGCAAGTGTCTTGCCCGCCGCCTGCAGATGAATGAAAAAGCCCGGTCCTTGTGGGGACCGGGCAAGTACGGGGAGGAAGTCAGAACCTGACCGCCGGGGCAGGGGAGGATGGGCGGCCAGGGGTAGTCAAGAGTAGTCAGGGCATTCCAGGCAGGGATCAGTCGCACACGCGGACGCGCTTGACGTAGACATTGCCGTAGTCGTCGTATTCGCGGACCTTCTTGACGAAGCAGGTGTCGTCGTCATTGTAGTAAGCCGGGCGGATGACGATGCGCGGGCCACCCCAGAAGCCATGGTGCCAACCATGGTGCCAGCCGTGGTTATGCCACACAAAGCCGCCGGCCTGGGCGCCAGAGGTGAGAGCGACGGTGCCGACGAGGGCGGCGACAGCGCCGAGAACGAGCTTCTTCATAATATTCTCCTTGGGGATCGTTTGGTTTCGTTTCGCTTGGGGTCTGGAGGTCGTCTCCAGCGTTGAAGCCTTTTTCGCACATCTCCCGCTGCGCCGCTGTTTCCGGGGGAACATCGGATGAAAGACGTGATATTTCCGGCATTGCTGTCAGGAATCCCGTCCGGCTGGGCCGGGTGGGATTTCGCTCGACGGTGCGATGAGCCAGTCGCGCCATGAGGCCGGCAGGATCGATCGGCCGGTGCCGAACATCGCGTCTCCGTCGTTCAACAGCCTGCAAAGCTGGCCCTCTACCGCAGCGTCAGGACCTCAACGAGCGTGTCGAGCTCCCGGAACCTCGGACGATGGATGGACCAGACAATCCAGTAGCTCTCGTCCATCTGCAGGCTTTCCTGCCCGAGGCGAACCAGTCGCCCGGCATCTATCGCCGCCGAGCAAAGCGGAAGGGAAGCGAGAAGCACGCCTGCACCGGCCTCAGCCGCCCTCAGTGCCTGCACGAATGTGTCGAACCGCAGCATGGGGACGGGGGGAGGAGGCTCGCCTTGGGCCGTGGTCCAGTCGCGCCAGCCGTGCCTGGGTCCGGAGAGAGCAATGCGCGGCAAGCTCCGCCAATCATCGCTCGACTGTGCGAGCAGGCGCGGCGCAGCGACAGGTGCGAGTTCCTCCGCGTAGAGGCACACGCCCTTCATATCCGGCCAAGTGCCCTTGCCGAAACGGATTTCGAGATCGGCTTCGCTGCGGGAGTAGTCCGGCAGGCGCTGGATCGTCTCGAAGGAGAGCTGCAGATGCGGCAGCGCCTTGACGATATCCGGCAGGCGCGGCGCGATCCACAATTCGATGATCGAGCCAGAGGCAGCGATCGTGACCTTGCGGCGCGGCGCCGCAAACAGATTGGATGTCGAATGGGCAAGCTGGCTGAGTGCGGCCTGGACATGCGGCTGCCACGCTTCGCCCTGCGTCGACAGCGACACGCCACGCGCCTGGCGTTCGAAGAGATGGGCGCCGATGCGCAGTTCGAGATTGCGGATTCTTTGGCTCACGGCGGCCTGGGTCAGCCCGAGTTCCTCGGCCGCAGCGGTGAAGCTGCCGAGCCGAGCGGCCGCCTCGAACACCCGTATCCATTCAAGCGGCGGCAGATTTTCCGGTTTGTCAGTCATAACAAAAACGGCGTCTTGTTCCTCATATTCATTGATTGCGGTTATGCCTGACTTCGGGTGAATTGTCGATGAAATCGCTCTTGGAGGAATCCGATGCTGACCAATGTTGACATCCTCGATCACGGAAGGGCCGTGGCCATCACGCTTGAGAACGGTAAGCGTCACCGCTTTCATTCGATCTGGCTGCGCGACAATGCCTGGGATGAACGGACCCGCTCCCCGGGAAACGGCCAAAGGTTGATCACGCTGGGGGACATTCCGACCAACACGGTGGTTTCCAAGGCGGAAATCGAAGGCGAAACTCTGCACCTGACCTTCCAGCCGGAAAACCGCAGCATTTCCTTCGATCCGGCCTGGCTGGTGAGCAAGGCCTATGACAATCAACCGACGCACCGGCCGGGATGGACCGCGCCCGAACTCGAGACATGGGACGCGTCGCTTGGCGCAAACATGCCGCTTGCGGATTTCGCTGACGTTTCAGCCGACCGCAACGCCCTGGCGCAATGGCTGGCGGGCATTCGACGCTATGGTTTCGGCAAGCTCGACGGCGGGCCGGCGAAGCCGGAAGCGCTGCTCGACGTCGCCGCCCTGTTCGGCTATGTGCGCGAGACCAATTACGGCAGGTATTTCGAGGTCCGCACCGAGGTCAATCCGACCAATCTTGCCTATACCGGCCTGGGCCTCCAGGCACATACCGACAATCCCTACCGCGATCCCGTACCGACACTGCAAATTCTCTACTGCCTGGAGAATTCCGCCGAGGGCGGCGAAAACATGGTGGTCGACGGCTTCCGCGCGGCAGAGCGCCTGCGCGAGGAGAATCCGCGCGGCTTCGACCTGCTGACCAGATATTGTGCCCGCTACGAATATGCGGGCAGTTCCGGCGTCTGTCTCCGTTCTCGCCGGCCGATGCTCGAACTGGCGCCGGACGGGGAACTGATCGGCATCCGCTTCAACAACCGCTCCACCGCTGCCATCACCGATGTGCCGTTCGAAGACATGGCGGATTATTATGCTGCCTATCGCCGTCTGGGCGAAATCATCGGCGATCCCGCGATGGAAGTGTCCTTCAAGCTCTCGCCGGGCGAAAGCTTCATCGTCGACAATACCCGCGTGCTGCACGCTCGAAAGGGCTATTCCGGTGCCGGCTCCCGCTGGTTGCAGGGCTGTTACGCCGACAAGGACGGCCTGCTTTCGACATTGGCTGCGATCGAAGCCGAGGCCGACGGGATGCAAGTGAAGGCGGCGGCGGAATGAGCGCGACCCTCAGAGCCGATCTCTCGCCGAACACCATCGTGGCATTTCTCGCCGACATTTTCGAACGCCGCGGCGGCGAGGAATATCTGGGAGAACCGGTGACGATGGCCGAGCACATGCTGCAAGGCGCCCATCTCGCCGAGCAGCAGGGCGAGAGCGAGGAGATCATCGTGGCGACGCTGCTCCATGACATCGGCCATTTCACCAGCGAGTTCGGAACGTTCTCGATGGAGGATACGCACGACAAGCATCACGAGGAAGCGGGCGCGGAAATCCTCGAACAGTTCCTCCCGAGCATCGTCACCGATTGTGTGCGCCACCACGTTGCCGCCAAGCGCTATATCTGCGCCACCGATCCCGCATATTTCGGTCAATTGTCGGTCGCGTCGATCCATTCGTTGAAGCTGCAGGGCGGACCGATGAATGCCGACGAGGTCGCGGCGTTCGAAACGCATCCCAATGTCCGCGACATCGTCAAGGTGCGGTATCTCGATGATGCCGGCAAGGTGGCCGGAATGGTGACGCCGGGATTTTCGCACTATGCGCCGATGGTCCAGCGGGTCGTCGATGCGAATTTGCGCTCGACGCGCTGAGATACGATCAGGGTTCACGCAGCCGCAGGCAGCGTCGAGATCAAAGCATGTCGCATGGGTCATGAATCCTGCGATATGCTTTGTTTTTGCGCGTCTTTTCGCGAATCTGCTGCACTCTTTTGCCAGCGCCGGGATTCTCTGTGCAATGCCCCGGATGGATGCCGCCATCTTGAAAATCATGCGTGCAGGCGCAAGGATCAAGCCCATTCACAGGCCTGTGGTTCTCAACCGTTTTTCTATTTTTGAAGGAATGCAGCCCTGCACGTTTAGAGCTGGCGGCGGACCGCCTGGATAGTGTCGTTTCAATTGCGGCGACATTGGCGATCAAAGGGTGAATGCCTGTGCGAAAAGAGGCAGAGCAGCATTCGGCAGTGATCAGCGGCATAGCGTAAATTGCCACTCCTGCGCTGTCACACTGGGAACTGCGCCTTTTGATTGTTTGGAAGATGCTGGGTTTACAAACGGCGACACGATGCTGCGCCACTTTTGATCAACTCGGATATCTACAAGAAGGCTCCTATGACGACCCAGCACATCAAGACGAATTCCATCGGCTCCGGCCAGCAGATAGATCTCTCAACCACCGACGACCTGCTCATCGACGCCGGCGTTACCGTAAAGCGGACGGATGTGGCGACCGGATTTCTTTCCGGCCTTGCTTCTGTCGCGATCGGGACGGGTTCCGGCCACGACGTCACCGTCAACGGCTCGCTGATCGGTGCAAATTCCGCGCTCTGGCTCGGCGGCGATATCAACAGCGATGCGAGCGAGACGGTCACGGTCGGCGCCGACGGCAAGATCAGCGCCCTGAACAACAACGCCATCAACCTGCTCGCCTTTGACAGCAGCATCGACAATGCCGGCAAGATCGTCGGCAAATACGACGCCATCCTGATGGAAGGCAATTCGGGTGGCTCCTCCGACATCCACAATGCCGGCCTGATCAAGGGCTCTCAAGGTGCCGGCATCGTCCGGGAGGGCTCGGAGGATCTGACGATCGTCAATACCGGAACGATCCAAGGTGGAACCGCTGCCTTCGATGCGCATGGCGGAACCGGCGTCGACACTTTCTCGAACAAGGGTGCGGTGATCGGCGACGTTCAGCTCGGTGGCGGCAACGACGTGTTCAACACCAAGAATGGCACGGTCGATGGTACGGTTTACGGCCAGGACGGCGACGACAAGCTGACCGGCGGCGACGGCACCAACAATCTGGTGGGCGGCGCTGGTGCGGATACGCTGAAGGGCGGCGGCGGTGCCGATCACTTCATCTTCAACACCACCCAGGAAAGCCATACCTGGGTAAGCCTTGACATAGATTGGTCCCAAGGGTTTCCGCAATTGGTTCCGACATTCTATCAGGGCGACACGATCGTCGACTTCAACCACAACCAGCACGACAAGATCGATCTCACCGGCATCGACGCCAAGACTTCGACCATGACCGATGATGCGTTCAATTTCATCGGCAACGGAGCCTTTTCCGGTACCGCCGGCGAACTGCGCTACGAGCTCGTGGACGGCAACACTGTCGTCTCCGCCGATACGAACGGCGATGGCAATGCCGATTTCGACGTGACGCTCAATGGCGCCCATATCATGCATGGATCCGACTTCAACCTCTGAACCCGGTCATTGACGATGCGCCCGGATGCAGGTCATTCGGGCGCACTCGCCCGCAAGAAGCGCGCACTTCGTTCAATTAAAAAGTGGAATGACTATTCTATACTACTTTTCGTCTGTATATGAAAAACCTTCAGTAATGTAAATTAACACTCAGCCGGTTTCTTTTCTGCTTAGCACTTGCAAATTCAAAGCAAATCAGTTGAGTTATCACTATGCGGCGGGCGTGGGCGTAAGAACAAAGAAATACATTCCATTTCATATTGATCGGCAAGTCATCTCTGGTGGCGGGCCGGTTTTTGTTGCGCCGGGGATAGCCCGACTCGATCCGAAACTCGGTCTGGACAGGACAGAACCTCGAACTCACGATTTTCCCGAAAACCACTTGGCGCAACGGTGCTGGTTTTGTATGGATGGCTCAATGGTCCCGTAGCTCAGCAGGATAGAGCACCAGATTCCTAATCTGGGGGTCGCTCGCTTAAAAATCCTGTCGGATCAAACGCTTATCTCCTCATTATTGCCGATGTCACACTCCTGTCACGGGGTGGAATATGGCAACGTTTAGAAAACGAGGAAATGTCTGGCAGGTCCAGATTAGGCGGAACGGGTTTAAGCCGCTTTCAAAGAGCTTTCAGCGCCGAAAAGATGCGGAAGTTTGGGCGAGGGAGAAGGAACGCCGTCTTGATCGGGGCGATTTCTCAATTTTTGACTCGGATGATCGCACTTTAGGCGACCTTCTCGCTCGATACCTTGCAGCAATCACTCCAACAAAACGAAGTGCTCATCAGGAGTCATACCGGATCGGAAAGCTTACAAGGCATCCTATTGCCCTGACTAAAGCTGTAAAGCTTACGGCAAGCCAAATTGCGGCGTTTCGGGATGAGCGTCTACAAGGCGTCTCGAATGACACCGTTAGGCAGGATTTGATCCTCATACGACAGGTGCTCGATGTTGCTGGCCGTGAATGGGATTTGAAACTTGACTCTAACCCCGTCGACAAAGTGCGAAAGCCGTCGCCGGGAAAACCAAGAATGCGAAGAGTTGAATACAGCGATTTGCGGGCGATTGCTGTTGCGCTCCGTTCCTCTCGAAACCCTCTATTTCGTGAGTTACTTCTGTTTGCACTTGCGACAGGAATGCGCCGTGGGGAAATCCTGAAGATCGAATGGATTGATATCGATTGGCGGCAAAGAGTGCTCATCATTCCAGAAACCAAGAACGGCGACCCCCGAATAATCCCATTGTCGTCTCGTGCATTAAGAATTCTGGAGAAAGTGAAGCAGCACGAAGTGGTGAACGACAGAGTCTTTCCAATGTCGGAGAATTCGGTTCGATTAGCATGGCAAAGACTGCGGAAGCGAGCAAATCTTGGTGATCTGCGCCTTCATGATTTTAGACACGAAGCCGTGTCGAGATTCTTTGAAGCCGGTTTATCACTGCCGGAGGTCGCTCTAATCTCGGGGCATCGTGATCCTAAGATGCTCCTGCGATATACGCATCTCGAAGCCGCAAAGTTGGCGCTAAAACTTAACTGATATGTCGGCTTTCTTTCGCCCGGCCGGCAACGATTGGGGCGGCTGCTCATCCGGAGAAGGCGCCCGAAACAGGTCAGCGACGGATACACCAAGGGTTTGCGCCAAAAGATCGACTGTCGCCAGCGAGAGATTTTCCTTTGCTCGCTCGATCCGACCAAAATAGGCACGGTCAATCCCCGCATCGAGCGCCAATCGTTCCTGCGAAATGCCACGTGCAACCCGCATCTTCCTAAGAGCCCGATTTAAAAGTAGTTGAGCGATAACAGCAGGTTGTGATTCCCTTTTGGTGCTAAATCAAAATGGGGTTTCCGATGACCTGGACTGTTATCGCTCGGCGTGAGCATAACCGAGACGCGCTTCGTTTTCCAAGTGATTTGA